>JAGADZ010000033.1 GCA_017613375.1 Bacteroidales bacterium
GGCGACGAACATCACGTTGTTGATTTCCTTAGCGTCCATATCGCGGCGGATTTCAGTACCGTAGATGGTGTTGGTGGGAGTGATGTGGAAGTAGTCAGCGTCGGCTGGAACGGTCCATCCCTTCGGGATGTAGCTGTAAGTCTTGTCCTCGCTGCTGGCAACGATAACGGTCTCACCAAAGTTCTTAGCCTCTTTGGCAGCCTTCTTTGCCCAAACACCAGTCTGCAGATAAGCAGCTTTCTTGTTGAGGAGGTTGGCAGGAACATCCATGAAGCCGGTGCTGGCACCGCCACCGAGGAAAAGAATCTCGTACTCAGCGGGGATATTCAGCAGGTCGCGCCAGAGTTGGCGAGTTTCTTCCATGGTACGCTCCCAACCGGGGGTACGGTGAGAGATTTCGAGAAGACCGATACCGGTGTTGTCGAAATCGCGGATGGCATTGATGGTGGACTCAATGGCCTCTTTTGGCAGGACGCAAGGACCCGCATTGAAATTATAAGCTGTTTTCATTTTGTTTTTTTTATTTAAGAATTTATATTTAAATTATTTATACTTCAAATAGACTTTTTTAACAGACTACAAAGGTACGTCTTTTTTATAATATATGGTAATTATTCAATAATATTTTTTTCAAAAATCATTGATACGAGAAAAAAAAGAACAAAATCCAAAATAGCATGAAAAAAAAATTTTTTTCTCATTAATTTTTGGGATATCCCAATGTTGATTTCTGGTAATAAAAATAGAAAAACAATGTAAATCTGACATATAATAACCACAGTCCTTTAAAGCGACTCTATAAATCAAAATATTACAACAACAAAGTGTCTTTCAGCAAAATACAAAATCATATCTTAATATGGATTTCTAAAACAATCAATTAAAAATTCAACAAAAAGAGTGCAAAAAAATCGCAAAAAAAATCAAAAAAATTTTTTTGTTTTAAAATAAAATTGTATCTTTAAAGGCGAAAAAACGATAATGTATTAATAAATTATTGTGCGATAAGAAATTTTGGAATCATTACATATTACCATATAATCAATACCGAAATCGTTTAATAAAAAAAAACAAATCGTGCAAATTTTTTTTTCAAATTACGTGAATTTTTTTTGTTAGAAATTTGCATCACGAACAACAGAAAGTTCTATTTATATAAGTGTTGTAAAATCATATTGAAACATATACTGAATGATGCAAAATTATAAAACCGTTTGGTCAAACTGCCTGCAGATTATAAAAGACAATCTCGGACCCAACAACGAACAAGTTTTCCGTACATGGTTCGAGCCTATTGTCCCTATCCAGCTTGAGGATAATGTGCTGACGATACAAGTGCCAAGTCAATTCTTCTACGAATGGCTGGAAGAGCATTTTATCGATCTGCTGAAGCGCACTATTCGCCTTCAGTTAGGGCCTAACGGCATGCTCAAATACAGCATTCTTATGGACACGAGTATCGCTGGCACCCCTATCACCACCAGTATTCCGTCATCCGGAAAACAGGCAACCTATAACAGAGCCAAGGAAATGCCTCTTGTGGTGAATTCCGACGACAACCACCGTGAGATTCCGAATCCGTTCGTTCTTCCCGGTATTCAGAAGGTCAAAATCAATTCCCAACTGAACGGGAACTACACGCTTGAGAATTTTGTCGAAGGCGACTGCAACCGTCTTGCACGTGCAGCAGGCTACGCCGTGGCAGAGAACCCTGGCAGAACTTCTTTCAATCCCTTGCTGCTTCATGGCGGTGTAGGACTTGGAAAGACCCATCTGGCTCATGCTATAGGAATCAAGACCAAGGAAAAACATCCTGACATCACTGTGCTATACGTCACCTCGGAACAGTTCCTTCAACAGTATGTGGAATCTGTAAAGAACAAGAACACCAACGATTTCATCCATTTTTACGAACTGGTAGACTTCCTTATTCTTGACGACATTCAGTTTTGGACAAGCAAAGGGGTACACACTCAAGAAGCTTTCTTCCACATTTTCAACTATCTGCATCAGAAAAACCGTCAAATCATCATTACCAGCGACAAAGCACCATCCGAGATGGGTTCTTTGGAACCGCGTCTGCTGTCACGTCTGAAATGGGGCCTCTCTGCCGACCTTAGCACACCTGATGTCAGCACCCGTATCGCCATCCTGAAACAGAAACTGGATAACGACGGAATCGAAATGCCGGAAGACGTGATAGAATACATTGCCTATAACATCGACACCAATATCCGCGAACTGGAGGGTGCTTTGGTTTCCCTTATTGCACAATCGTCTCTGAACCACCGTCAAATCACCATCGAGCTCGCCAAACAGATGATAGACAAGTTTGTAAAGAGTACCTCACGTGAAATTACAATAGATTATATTCAGAGAGTTGTATGCGACTACTTCAAACTGCCATTGGACAGCATTCAATCACCCACACGCAAGCGTGAAATTGTCCAAGCGCGTCAGTTGACAATGTATTTTGCGAAAAAACTCACAAAATCGTCCCTTGCAATTATCGGCCTACAATGCGGCAACAAAGACCACGCCACCGTGCTCCACGCTTGCAAAACCGTGGCAAATCTTAACGAAACAGACAAACAGTTCCATTTCTGGGTCGACGAACTTGAGAAGAAAATACGGGAGTAAGTCATCATGGGAAAGATTTCTTTCAAGCCGGGAACAATGATTTATCCCCTGCCTGCCGTAATGGTCAGTTGCGGCGACACAGCAGAGAACTACAATATCATTACCATTGCATGGACGGGCACTATTTGCAGTGACCCGCCCATGTGCTATATATCAATACGTAAAGAACGACATTCATACGGTATCATCTCTCGCACACGTGAATTTGTCATCAATCTCACCACAGAAGACCTGGCCAGAGCCACAGATTGGTGCGGTGTCAGAAGCGGCCGTGACTTCAACAAATTCAACGAGATGCATCTGACTCCTGAAACCGCTCAAATAGTAAAGGCTCCTCTTATCGCCGAATCGCCGCTGAATATCGAATGCCAAGTGGTCGAAATCAAGGAACTCGGCAGTCACGATATGTTTATCGCCAATGTTGTAGCGATAAATGCTGAAGAGAAACTGATAGACAAAACAACAGGGGCATTCCAATTTAACCACACGGGTCCTCTGGCTTTTTCCCACGGGAAATACTATGGTCTTGGCGAGAAAATAGGAAGCTTCGGATTTTCAGTAAAAAAGAAACGGTAAAATATTTTTTCACTTTTACCGTTTTTTTTTATTTGAACAATCTTTCATATAATTACAACATCATGAAAATAGCATGTGTAGAGCCGTTAGGCATAAGCAAAGAACACTTTGAAGAACTCCGTTCTGAATTCTTGAATTCAGGGCACGATTTTTCATACTTCATGGACCGCAAAGAAGACGAAGACTCTCTGATAAAGAGAATGAAAGACTGTGACATCGCAATCATTTCAAACATCAAACTTCGCAAAGAGGTCCTTTCCGAATGCAAACAATTGAAGATGCTTTCAGTGGCTTTCACAGGTCTTGACCACATAGATCTTGATTACTGCAAAAGAAACAACATCACAGTATGCAATGCAGCTGGATACTCGACAACAGCCGTAAGCGAATTGTCCATAGGCCTAATGATTGATGTTATGCGAAAAATCACCGAATTAGACCATGTTACACGAAATGGCGGAACTCGTGGCTCTTTCCTTGGAAAAGAATTACGTGGAAAGACTGTTGGCGTTGTCGGAACCGGTGCCATAGGTACTGCAACCATAAAACTTCTTCTGGCTTTTGGATGCCATGTCGTGGCATACAACCGCAGCAAACATGACGATGTCGTTGCCATGGGCATAGAATATGTCTCCCTTGACGAATTACTGAAACAGAGTGACATCATAACACTGCATGTGCCTATGACCTCTGAAACCCATCATTTGATTGGTGCAAGAGAGTTATCTCTGATGAAACACAGTGCCATATTGATAAACACCGCACGCGGCAATGTCGTTGACATAGACGCTCTTGCAAAAGCGTTAAAAGAAAACGCCATTGCCGGTGCCGGAATAGATGTCTATGAAGCCGAACCGCCTCTACCCTTAGAGCATCCGCTGACCAAAGCCCCGAACTGTGTTCTTGTCCCTCACATAGGATATGCTTCACGCGAAGCTTTTGACATCCGTGCCGACATCGTGATTGACAATGTAAAAAACTTTTTGAAATAGACAATCAATAACATTTAGTCATGAAAAGAATACTTCTTTTCGTTCTTGCAGCCTTGACCTGCAACATTTTGCAAGCCCTGCCTGTTGACTCAAAAACAGCTTTACAGGCTGCCAAGAATTACCTCGCCGCCAACGAGAGCGGAAAAGCGGAATGCTCCCTTACGCTATACAGTACCTGGTATGGAAGCAGCAACAAGGCGTTGATGTATGTCTTCAATATCGACACCACTGGTTTTATAATCATGGCTGCCGACGATGCCGTGTCGCCTGTTGTAGGTTATTCGCTGAACGGTGCATACGACAGCACTACAGCTCCTGACAATCTGAAAGGATGGCTTATGGGCTATCTTGTCGACATGGATGCTTTCCTTGCCAGCGAACATCTTTCTGAAGAGACATTACAGCAACAGTCTGAGTGGGTCACTGAGTGGGTCGCATTACGTCAGGGAAACAGACAATACTATGCGGCAAAAGGCACCAAAGGTGTGTCTGCTCTTGTCAACACCCACTGGAGCCAAGGTAGCGGCTACAACAACTATTGCCCTATTTATCAAGGTCATCATGCTGTCACCGGATGCGTCGCGACAGCCATGGCTCAGATAATCAGATACCACAGTTATCCTAATACCGGTTTCTATCACCACTCCTATTCACATGAAGTTTATGGAGGCTTGTCTGTAAGATTTGACACGGCACACTATGATTACACAAAGATGCCTGTTTCTGTGAATGCTTACTCTCCTGCCGACGAACAGCACGAAGTGTCGCAGTTGTGTTATCATTGCGGCATAGCCGTAAATATGGAGTATGAGCATGCCGGTCACACATCAGGAAGCGGTGCATTTAGCCAAGCCGTACCTGAAGCATTTTTGTTCTTTGGCTACGCCAACAGCTATTACCTTGCCAAACATACAGTAAGCAATGAGGTATGGGATTCCCTGCTACATCATGACCTTGACAGACATCTACCTGTATACTATAGTGGCACATCCTCCAGTGGCGGTCATGCCTTTGTATGCGATGGATACAACAACAGCGGAAAATACCACTTCAATTTCGGATGGGGTGGTTCTGGCGATGGATATTACTCATTGACAAGTGTCAATGGTTTCTCCGCCGGACAGGCAGCCGTTTTCAATATATCACCTTCTGGTATCGGGGCTCTTCTCGACACCGTATACATTGACGCCAATGGTCACGGAGACGGTTCTTCTTGGGAAAACGCCAATCCCAATCTTGTAGACGCCATAATACTGAGAGGTCTGTACAAAGACGGCTCCATATGGGTAAAATCCGGCACCTACTACGGAAACACCGAATCTGATGCCGCATTCACAATGAGGCCAGGTGTGAATGTCTATGGCGGATTCAGCGGCACAGAACAAAGCATTGACGAACGTAATCCCAATGCTGCTCCTTCTATCATGAGTGGACGCGGGGAAAGACAAGTGATGTCTATTATCGGGCTCAACAAGACAACAAGACTCAACAGGATGACCCTCGCAGACGGATACGCTCCGGCAAATTCTGCATTAGAAATGATTACGAATCTCTTATTGGAGTTCTGCGTCATCGAGAACAACAGATGCTCAGATCCTAACAATGCGGCAGTATTTACAAACGGTGCCACAATGCTTAACTGTATAGTACGCAACAACCATTGCGGAGGCGTCATACTTTCTGGCGGAAATATCAAGAACAGCCTAATTATGCATAACGAAAATTATGGCATTCAGACTTTTTACGGAAATAGCATAAACTGTAACATTGTAAGCAATCTCGGTTACGGAATCCTAAACAACGATTCTGAAGCCACCATCCGCAACTGTGTGATATGGAACAACGACACCTCTGTATCCCCCATTATGAACAATTTGTTTTTCTGTGCTGTAGAAGGTTTTGAAAGCATAGACTCCAACAGCAATATCGGACTAAGCAGTGAAAACAATCCCTCCGAAGGTTATGGTCCAAACTTTGTAGACCCATCAACTACCCGAGGACCTGTAACACAGACTGGAGACTGGCACTTACAGCATGGCTCAATCCTTATCAATGCCGGAGACACCCTACTCACAGGCGTATATTTCAGTGATTTGGACAACAACTCTCGAGTACGCGACGGTCGTATCGATATAGGATGTTATGAAAGTATCCCCAATAGTTTCATACAGAACGATTATTTCTCAAAAATCAAAATATATCCCAATCCGGCAAGTGAAAGCATTAGTGTAGAAGGGCTTAACGGAGCGTCTACCATATTCGACATCACAGGACACCTGATTATGTCTATTAATTTTAATGGGAGCAACACCAGAATAGACATAAGCACCCTTCATCCAGGGCTCTATCTACTCCGGGACAAAGACGGCAACACTGCAAGATTTATAAAGCAATAAACGGTTTATTATAATACAAAAAGGAGATGAGGTCGAGCCTCATCTCCTTTTTTGTTAAATAACATTTGACCCAAGATTTACTTCACCGGGTGATCTTCATGGAATTTTTCCAGACGGACTTTGAGGTCCGGGAACTGGTCGCGTTGGACGAGAGCGACACAAGCTCGAATACCTTGTTTGTGACTGCCCGTGATATCAAGAGCGATAGCACTGATACCGTAACGGATAAGTTCATTGAGGAGTTCCACACCATCTATTCCGGGATAGCAGAATGTGAAGTAGAAACCATCTCCGATATCCTCGCCCATATCCTTGTCATATACGATATAGAAGCCATTGTCGGTAAAGAGTTTCTTCATGATTCCTGCTTTCTCGCCGTATTCTTTAATATCATTAACGAAATTGAAAGTACCGTCGTTGGCACCCTTTAGCATGGCAGCCATAGCATATTGTACGCTATGAGCCGTACCTGACGAAAGGCAATAGAGCGTTCCGAAAATCAAAGCACGGCCAAGCTGAGTCTGGCTATAATAACGTGCCAAATCAGGGCACTCCATATTAAAAAGTTTAGGGCTGCATATCATCATTGCGATACGTTCTCCAGCGTAGCTGAAACTCTTGGAGCCGCTAATCATCAAGACATAACGATCAGTATACTTTGCAACCGTCGGTTGGAAAGGAGCCTTGCCCGGGACGCTGTAGTCCTTGCGGAAGTCCATAAGGAAATAAGCATCATCCTCAAGGACAACAACACCATACTTGTTAGCCATCTCACCAATAATCTTCAGTTCGTGATCTGTGAAACAGAACCAGGCCGGATTATTGGGGCTGCTGTAAATAAGACACGCGACATCACCATCATGCAGTTCTTCCTCAAGTTTATCACGCAGTTTGTCGCCACGGTATTCATACACGTCGAAAGTTTTCATGGGAATGCCAAGAACACGGCATTGCTGTTTCTGGACAGGGAATCCCGGGTCAATGAAGAGTACTTTTGTTTTTTTGGCATCGTAGCGAGTCAACGTCAGAAAACTAGCGAAACCGGCCTGCATGGAACCCACTGTTGGAACGCAGCAGTCTGGAGTCACATCGATGTCAAGGAAGTTCTTAACGAAGCGTGCTGCCTCTTTCTTGAAATCCGCGGTACCATATATTTCAGGATATATGGAAGCCACGCCACTGCGTAGAGCCTCTATTTGAGCCTCAACACCGACCTTGGGTGCAGGAAGTCCAGGGATACCCATCTCCATCTTGACGAAACGGATACCCGTCTCAGTCTCCACATCCTGAATCATCTTACGCATTTCGCGGATGCTGGCCTTGCCTGGGTTCTTTATCTTGTTTTCGGCGGCGATTCTGTCAATCACCTCTTTCTGTATTGGTATTTGTGACATAATGTTTTTTTATTTAATGTTCCAATCTTTCAACTTTGTAACGTTGATAGGACTTACGTCCTTGATAATATTATAGACCTCCTTTTGCTCATCTTGAGGTGCTGGAGTAAAAATAGAAACTATCTCTGACATGTTAACATCTATGAACTGAATAACAGATAATAGGTTAGCACGTTTTTTATGCAACTGTTGCAGGTAACGTAACGATTGAATAATATTCTGACGGGCCTGTGGTTGATCCTTTGTCATCATGTCAAGTCCCAAACGATAGTAATAGTAGTATATGCTATGAATCAATTCATAAGTAGAATTAGTATGATTCTCCATAAACCAATATCGAGCCTTCTGTCCATCTTTCGAAGCCCACCCTTTCATGCCTGAAGGTGCAGCAGTCTGTACAATAGTACTTGCCATTCCATAAAAAGGCTCGCCTCCATTTGGCCCGAACGAATCGAAATACATTCCCAACATTATGTAGCAATAGTACGCAAGTGTTGACGACAGATTGTCGAAATATGTATTTGGGTCAAATTCGAGTTGCTGTGTTTCGTTAAAAGAGAAATAGAAATCATTATTCTCCAAATAGTTGAAGAGTCCAGTGGTATAATTTGAATTATATACCGGTCTGCGAAGTTGAATAGATAGCTGACCACGAAAATCCGTTGCCGAAGTGCGTTCTGAAAGGACTATGCTGATAGAGCAGTCAAGCTTCTCATTCTGTTCAAATTCGAGATTCGTCCAACGACGAGTATTTATGAAGTCCTCAATCGTCTGTTTCATTGTCTCGAAAATCTTCAGATCCGTCGTCTCATACTGTTGTGTGGTGCTCTGAAGTTTCTGATAATTAATAGTAACACCGCACCGGAATTCCTGAGCGCAAACCGATGCGATGGACGCAGTTAATAACAACACCATCAACAGTTTTCTACACATGAGTCTGTTTTTTTCAATCTGCAAAGTTAGCAAAAAAATATCAAAATCCTCGCGTGCATACGAACAATAGTATAATAGGGTATATTCAGTTGCATTTTACTCGTTGTATTACAATAACTTGAATTACTAAAATATTTTTTCACACTTTGTTGATAATTCTTAAGATAAAAAGGCCCTCAGAATGGCAAAAAAAACGTATCTTTGCAAATTAATACAAAACAGATTTAAGATAATGAGCGACGAAGTAAACGTTTCGAAACAAGAGAATTACAGTGCCAACAATATCACCGTACTTGAGGGTCTGGAGGCTGTGAGAATGCGTCCTGCCATGTACATCGGCGATGTGAACTTCCGAGGACTCCACCATTTGGTCTATGAAGTTGTGGACAACTCCATAGATGAAGCTCTCGCAGGATATTGTACCAAGATATATGTCACCATAGAGGAAGACAACTCAATAACAGTGGAAGACAACGGCCGTGGTATACCCGTGGACATGCATGAAAAAGAGCATCGTTCAGCTCTTGAAGTTGTCATGACAGTATTGCATGCCGGCGGCAAATTCGACAAAGGCAGCTATAAAGTCTCCGGAGGTCTGCACGGTGTCGGCGTCAGTTGTGTAAATGCACTGAGTGACCATATGACTGCCGAAGTCTATCGCGACGGCAAAATCTATCGTCAGGAATACAGCCGCGGACTTCCTCTCTATGATGTGAAACAAATTGGCGAGACTGACAAACGCGGTACCCGGATACATTTCCATCCCGACCCGCAGATTTTCACCATATCAGAATACGACTATCCTACTCTCGAAAACCGTCTGCGCGAATTGGCATACCTCAATAAAGGGATTGAACTGAATATCGAGGACCGTCGCAAAAAAGACGAGCAAGGAGAGACGTTCAAGAAAAGATTCTATTCCGAGAACGGTTTACGCGATTTTATCAAATATCTTGACGAAAACCGCGAGAGCCTTATGCCCGATGCCATCTACATCGAGGGAGAACGTCAAGGTATTCCTATTGAGATATCCATGCAGTACAACACTTCGTTCAGCGAGAACTTGCATTCTTATGTCAACAATATCAACACCCATGAAGGCGGCACTCATCTCACTGGTTTCCGCAGTGGTCTGACTCGTACACTGAAGAATTATGCAGACAAATCGGGTATGCTTGCCAAAGCCAAAGTTGACATCTCCGGCGACGACTTCCGGGAAGGTCTCACGGCAATTATCAGCGTCAAAGTTGCCGAGCCGCAATTTGAAGGCCAAACAAAGACCAAACTAGGCAATACCGAAGTACGAGGAGCCGTTGACAGTGCAGTTAGCGAGATGCTTGAGAACTATCTCGAAGAGCATCCCAACGAAGCAAAGATGATTGTTGAAAAAGTCATTCTCGCCGCACGTGCTCGCCAAGCGGCACGCAAAGCCCGCGAGATGGTGCAACGCGGTACCGTATTCAGTAGCGGTGGACTGCCTGGAAAACTTGCAGACTGTCAAGATGGAGACCCGTCAATGTGCGAAATATTCTTCGTCGAGGGTGACTCTGCTGGTGGAAGTGCAAAGCAGGGGCGAGACCGTAGGTTCCAGGCCATACTCCCCCTGAGAGGAAAAATACTCAATGTAGAGAAAGCACTGCAACACAGAGCATTTGAGAGTGAAGAGATACGCAATATTTATACCGCTCTCGGCGTAAAAGTCGGAACCGTAGAGGACAGCAAAGCCCTAAACATGGAAGGGTTGCGATACCATAAAGTCATTATTATGACCGATGCCGATGTCGACGGTTCACATATCGACACACTAATGCTCACCTTCTTCTTCCGCTATATGCCTGAACTAATCGAAAACGGATATGTCTATTTAGCCACTCCCCCACTCTATTCTGTCAAGAAAGGAAAGAGAAATGTCTACTGCTGGTCTGAAGAAGACCGCATACGTGCAATTGACGAATTGGGCGGTGGCAAAGAGTCGGCAGTTCACGTACAACGCTACAAAGGTCTTGGTGAAATGAATCCTGAGCAACTATGGGAAACCACCATGGATCCCGAGAACCGCCAGTTACGCCAAATAACCATAGACAGTGCCGCCAGTGCCGACCGTACTTTCTCGATGCTTATGGGCGACGACGTACCACCAAGACGTGAGTTTATTGAACGCAACGCCACATATGCGACATTGGATTTGTAATGATATTGACATCCAACCAATCTGATTATTCTAAAAATTCGGACAAAACAAAAACAACATGGACAAAAGGAATCTTCTACTTATCAGTAACAGCACCATGCGCGGTGAGGCTTACCTCGGTTGGTGCAAGGATATGATTGCAGACTTCTGCAAACGTCACAACGTAAAGAAAGTGCTTTTCATCCCCTACGCAGGTGTAAGTCTGGCTGAAGGCGGCCTCATCAAAAGCTACGATGCCTACGAGAAAAAAGTAGCTGCTGTGTACAAGGAGTTTGGTGTGAAACTCACCAGTGTACACCACAAAGCACTGCCCATCAATGCCGTGTATGACACCGACTGCGTCGCTGTCGGCGGTGGCAACACTTTCCATCTGGTCAAGGAGTTGCAACGCACAGGTCTTATGCAAGCCATCCGCCAACGTGCCTTCGACGGTATGCCTTATATGGGATGGAGTGCCGGCAGTAATGTTGCAGGTCCAACCCTCTGCACCACCAACGATATGCCTATCGTAATGCCAGCCTCGTTCGACTGTATGGGTATCGTGCCGTTCCAAATCAACCCACACTATACCGATTTCTTCGATCCTAAGCATGGTGGCGAGACTCGTGATGACCGTCTGAAAGAATACATCATGGTAAATTCCAAAGCAACCGTTGCCGCCATCCGTGAAGCAACCGCCCTGCTGCTGGAAAACGGCAAGCTGAAACTAATTGGCAAACCGAACAAGATGAAAGTTTTCAAGACAAAAATGGAAAACACCAAGGAGTACGGTCTCCGCAGCAACATAGATTTCCTGCTGAAAGCGTAACTTCTCCTCATTGGCAAAAAAAAACTCTGTATTGCGATACAGAGTCTTTTTTTATTTTGTGAAGATTACGGAATCATCACTACACGAAAGCCTATATAATTTTGAAGAATTGAAGGTGCGTCACAACTGCGATCCGAGACACGGCAATTACGTACCCTATAGCTCCATGCACCTCCACGCAACACGCGCATCTGTCCATCATCTGGTCCCAAAGGATCAGTCTGTGCATCCGATGGATATGCACCATAGAAGTCCAGGCACCATTCATACACATTGCCTGTCATATCATACAGCCCAAGAGCATTTGCCTCTTTTGTACCGACAGTATGCGTCTTGTTGCCACTGTTATCAAGATGCCATCCAACAGTGTTGGGATTATCACTTCCGGAATACAACGTTGGTGTGGAAGGAGCGTTTTGTCCGCCACGGGCAGCATATTCCCATTGTGCTTCGGTAGGCAATCTGAAAGTATGGCCAGTCATATTCGACAAGCGTGTGCAAAATTCTCTCGCTTGATAATAAGTAACCTGCTCCACTGGCAAATTTGTACCATTATTAAAAAAACTCGGATTAACACCCATTACCGCTTGGTAAAGTTCCTGCGTCACCTCTGTCTGACCAATGTAATAGGATTGTGTCAGCGTCACCTGATGTGCAGGTTGCTCCCAGTTATAGGCCTGGTTGTCACCTGCTATTGGACCCATAGTAAAGGTTCCTGGAGTCACCTTCACCATAGTGAACTGCACACCGGCAGCGGTGATAGTTTCCGTTTCAATTTCGGGAGTCTCCGGGTCTTTTTCACATCCAGCGAAAAGGACTGCCGCGGAAACAGAAAAGAGCATCAATAATTTATGTACTTTCATGCCTGGTAACTTTTTAATTATACTATCGTTTTTTCTATAATTGACGATACAAAAGTACACTTTTTTTTTAGACTGACAAAATATATTTTGTTGGTTATGAGAAAATGTGTATTTTTGCAATCGAAACAACATTGTGCCTTATGACAGAAAAAAGCAGATTATTTTTTGTTTTGTTTTTCATGCTGACTATACTGCCGACGATGGCACAGCATAAATTTACGCTTTGCGGAGACACGGTTATTTCTGTCCAAATTAAAGAAGATAACTGTTACCTGGATTGGAAGCCAAATATCGATGAACGAGAGATGGTGTATCCTCCCGAGGCTTGGATCGAATTTACTCCACTTCGGAATGACCTCCAAATATTGTTAGAGAGGAAAAAGCAACGTACAAAGACAACAACTATGGACAGTCTCTCCATCCTGCATTTAGACAGTCTGATTAGAGAAATAGGTGTTAGTCGCTTGGCCACTTCCGCCGACCTCGGCATCACAGAGGAAATGCTCAACAAATGCCTTAAAAGCCGCTTACTTCGCAAGAGCATGAGAAAAGATTCTAGAGTTCGTCTCACCCTCTACCGTAAAGACCAAATCAATTTGGATAGTCTGGATCAGTGGCTAACAACACAGTACCAACGATATATGGACACAAACCGTGTCTCAATAATATGTGATCGTTTTTTTTCAATAAGAATAGAAATACGTCTAAAACACCACGACAATATATATGCAAGCATCTGGAGATACCACCCAGAAGAATCGTATTATTTCAAAAGTGGGAACCGATTCAATCTAAACATCTACCGTCACC
Source organism: Bacteroidales bacterium (assembly GCA_017613375.1). GTDB lineage: Bacteria > Bacteroidota > Bacteroidia > Bacteroidales > P3 > Colimorpha. The sequence goes on from JAGADZ010000033.1 coordinate 13,604, forward strand.
TCTGTGCACTAATGCCGAAGACCTTCGACTTCAGCTACAAGGACTTTCAGGAGAGATTAATAATTGCATATTTTTTTTATTTAGTCACTAAGCCACTGTAATTTCAAAAAAAGTTTTTATAATATGATGTTTCAACAATAGATATCTGATGAAAAGAAGGGTTATATATCACATATTTATATCAGTGTTATTTTTATGTGTTATCCCCAAACATGTTTTGGCACAAGAGATGACTACTATTGGCACAGACTTTTGGACAACATGCATTATTCATACAAACAGAAGTGAATCTAACGAAGGGACCCATCACCAAAACTACTTATATCTTACCGGACCACGGAAATGTTCTGCCACTATCACAGACATTCATACAGGACATGATACAATAATACAAATTGCCCCTGACACACTATCTGTCGTTGGACGTAATTTTTTTGATTTCCACAGGCCTATTATCTCCCACACAATTCATGACTATTCTGTCCATATCACCGCAACAGACAGTATCTCTGTTTATTTCGAGATGGAATGTGCGACATCCGAATCTGCCAACATCCTTCCCACTCACGCTTTGAGGAGCGACTATTTGATTCAAGTCTATCCATCGACACAGGCAAACTCGGTAATAAAAGAATGCTGTTGTTTTTCTATTCTTGCAGTAGAAGACAATACAACAGTGGTAATAGATATTACTGACTCTACCAATTCAGGAGACACCAGTGGAAGTACATTCACCGTACTTCTCCCTTCTGCAGGAGATTGCTACGAAATAATATCCCCTCCAAATGGTGATTTAAGCGGCTCACGTGTGACAGCATTAAACAATAAAAAGATTGCCGTATTCCAGGGCAACAATAATGCATTGGTTCCTCCTACCGCATCTTTCGAAGGAGGGTTGTATGAACAAGCTTTACCAATAAATTACTGGGGAAGACACTTTTTCGTTCCTAAAACAGACAACGCCATTACTGACAGAGTACGTATAACATCACTTTACGATAACAATATAATACAAATTAATAATAGAATCCAGGCAATATTACAAAGTGGGGAAACATTCGAATACGGTGTATCTCCGTTAACACCTGTAGATTACATATCAACATCAAAAAAAGCATATGTCGTTCGATACACATCAGGAAATATTGGCTATAGTGATCCTACAATGCTTACCATAATACCATGGGAGCTTTCAGCTGAAGCCATCAACTTCTGTTTTCCAACATATAGCCGCATGTTTATTACAAACATGGACTCTGCATACATAGACATTATCATGAAGACCAGCGAGACAAATATGCTTTTGTTCAACGGCAATAGTATCGCAAGTCTTTTTTCCACTGTAACACACAACCAAACCTTTTCACATGCTCAATTTAGGTTGGAAAGTGGAGCATACTCATTATATACTAATGATGGGGAAGGTTTTGTTGCCAGTGTGTTTTTCAAAGGCCAAGGTAGAGGTTTTTCATATCCCGCCGGTTCAGCATTAAGGGATATGTTTAACAGCCTGAAGATTAATGAGACTGAAGACGTGACATGGATGGACACAATAATAGTCTGTGACGGTAATGAAGTAAACATGCGTGTGGAATCGCTCTTCATTCCAGACAGTATAGTATGGCATTTAGGTGATGGAACACACACAACGGGTGAGCAGATAAACCACACCTTCCCATCAGCTAGGACCTACACTATTACAGCTATTGTTTACGCTGACTGTAACGGTTGTTATAGACAAATAGACACGTTGACAGGTTCAATCAGAATATTGCCTCCCGACACAACATTGCGAGACACCTTATGTTGTGATTTAAGCTATACCTGGAATGACTCCACCTATTATGATGGCGAGCAAATCCATATTATGCAACAAAATGTATATGGGTGTGACAGCCTAATAATAATGACACTCCATATGGTCCACAGCTCGACAGCACTGATTGATACTGTCTCCGGATGCGACAGTGTCATATTGAGAAATGTCACCTATTATAACGACACCATAGTTCCCTTCGACACACTGCAAAACTACGTTGGATGTGACAGTATTATACTGCGTGCCATACATATATTGCCATCATACATTAAAATACAGGAAGAAACCATTCGTGACACCACCACTTTCGAATGGATTGATGGCAACACATACAGTGAAACGACTTATGAGCCTTATGTTGTCCTTCATTCCCATCAAGGGTGTGACAGTATTATTATTCTTCATCTCAATGTCTTACCTCTTCCTCCCACGGAGCAAATTGACAATACTTCTATCTGGGCACCAAACACTTTCACTCCCGAAGAGAAAACCAACAATCGCTTCTTCATTCTTGGCAACGATATTTTTGATGTCGAAGTCAGCATTTTTTCGAGAGAAGGCATCCATATCTGCACATTCGACGGACTGAATGACAGCTGGGATGGGACATTCCGAAGCAAAGCCTGCCCACAGGGCGTATATGTCTACAAGATAACATATAAAACAAAAACCATGCCACGTATAAAGCATGTGAAAACCGGAACTGTATTGCTTCTTAGATAAACACCACATAATAACCAAAACTAAAACAGATATCATGACAAAATACATAGGAACTCATGTGAGTGCATCGGGAGGCGTAGGCAACGCCATTCTTAATGCCGAGGCCATCGGAGCCAACGCCTTCGCTCTCTTCACCCGCAATCAGCGCAGTTGGGTCAGCAAACCTTTGGAGCAATTAGAAATCGACGGATTCAAGGCTCTACTCATCGACCGAGGATTCAGTCCGAAATATGTACTGCCACATGACAGCTATCTCATCAATCTCGGCTCACCCGACGAAGAGACTCTTCAGAAAAGTCGAGCTGCTTTTCTTGACGAAATGCAACGAGCCGAACAACTGGGTCTACAAATGCTAAATTTCCACCCAGGCAGCCACCTAAACAAGATTAGCGAGGAGGAATGCCTTGACCAGATAGCACACGAAGTAAACAGTGCATTGGCAAAAACCAAAGGTGTTACAGCCGTAATCGAGAACACCGCTGGACAAGGCACAAATCTCGGATGGAAGTTCGAGCATATCGCCCGCATTATTGAAGGGATAGACGATAAAAGCCGTGTAGGAGTCTGCATTGACACTTGCCATACGTTGGCTGCAGGCTACGACCTCTCGACCGAGATGGGATACCAGTTTGCAATGGATGAGTTTGAAAGAGTTATCGGATTCAAGTACCTACGTGCCGTGCATTTGAATGACAGCAAGAAAGCCGCCTCCTCACATGTAGATCGTCATGAGGTCCTCGGCGAAGGATTCCTTGGCAAAGAATTCTTTATCCGATTTATGCACGATACACGCTTCGACGATATACCTATTATCCTCGAAACTCCTGATCCGATGCGATGGGCTGATGAAATAAAATGGCTGCGCAGCCTTTAAAATGTCTATAATTAATCTCTGCTTGCCAAAGGTGCGTCCAGATTGAACAAAGAACGTCCATATGAAGTCAGTGGCACTCCTACAGAAGCCATCCAATCTGCCGGCATGGTCAGTTCGATGAAGCCACATGAGTATGGTGCAATACTATATATTTGATACACTGCCACCAAAGAATTGCTTTTTAAGTCAATATAAAAGTCGTCTGGAATTGGCAATTTCCCATCGGCATAAGACTCTTCGAAAAGGCAATCTGAATAAACTTCATTAACCTGGAGCTCTCTGTAGGCTCGCAACAAGAATGGCCTCAACGCCTTTGGATCGACAATATCAGTGAGTTCTATTTTCTTGTTTGACTCCTTATCGTAAACAATATGTGTTGCAAAACTCATGCCGTGAGCTGCACCATACGAATAGGAATAAGCCAATACCACATAGTGAAACAATCGTTTGGACTGGAAACAATCTGTAGTAACACTTTCTTCACTTATTGAGCCATTACTTTCAGGGAGACGATTCACCCTTTTAAGCTTAGAACCATATTCTTCCTTAAGATCTGAACTGAGTTGAAGGAATCGTCTGCAATTCTCTTGAATTGTCAATTTGTCATTTGAGAATACACCTTTTAGAACTAATTTCTGCAAGACACTATCCTCTGGCCAACAGATGTTATAATAATAACACACCCCTCCAAAAACAGGCAATTCATCAGATTCCGCCTGATCAAGAAAATAAAACGAAGAATCACACAACACGCTATACGCGATAGAATCGACGATTATGTCAGCACTGTCCCCTGTCATTGAATCAATTCCTTTTACATCGGCATTCCGATTGCATGCAACAGTAAAAAGAAGAGACACAACAAAAAAAGCAGAACAACAGAACTGCTTTTTATTTTCAAAAATAGAAAAAATCAATTTTTTCATTTTATTATTCGATAATACTTCTCCTTACGTGGTCTTGCCGGAGCCAACGCAACAGCGGGATATCCCAGAGACAAGGCTCCAACACCTATCAGACCTTCCGGAAGGCCAAACTCTTTCATCAACTGACGCCCCTCATCGGTATTAAACATTTCACGTTCTCTATTTATCCAACAAGAGCCCAGTCCTATTGCGTGAGCTGCATTCATCATATTACCAAGCACCAGAGAACCGTCACAAACGCCATTAGCCCATTTTTCCGGACATGAAGCAAAAACAAGAACTATAGTAGGAGCGTCGTAATATGGATTGTCTGACGTGCCCATCACAGCGGCATTCATCTTGACCAGACGGGCAATGACATCCTTGTTCTGAACAGCCACAATCCATGGATCCTGATAGTTCATGCCCGTAGGAGCATAGGTCCCTGCAACAAGCACAGCTCTCAGCTCTTCATCAGATATCTGCTCGGGCTTGTATTTACGGACGCTGCGACGTTCACGCAAAGCTTTTAAAACAACGTTGTCCATTATAATTCTTATCTTGCCAGTCCTAATTTCTTCATCATATCAGGCTTAATCTCCTCTTGGAAGATACGCTGATATTCCTCGAATGTGTAGCGTTGATAATCACCGCTGCAGAAATACCATAATACCATGGAAAAGTCGTAAGCCGATTGATATCCCTGAAGAATCTGGGTTAGAGAACCTGTACGACTGAAGATGGCAAAAGAGGGATAACCTATTTTCTGACCAAGGATGGCACGTGTGAACGGGTGAGTCTGTGGTTTTTGACCAGAGCCCCTATTGTTCGTGTATTTTGTACCGTTCCATGTGAAAGTCGAGGTACCTTCAGCATCAAAATGGACAGGGATATAGTATTTGTTGAGAATGGCGGCGACAACAGGGTCGCTGAAAGTTTCACGATCCATTTTCTTACACCATCCACACCAAGAGGTGGAGAAATCAATGAAGAAAAGTTTCTTGTTCGTCCTGGTATCAACTTTAGAAGCCTGTTCAATTGTCTGCCAATTAACCTGAGCCTGAACATTTACGCCGAGCAAAGCCGCCAACAAAAGCAATAATACTGTTTTTTTCATTTTATAATTTGATTTTTATTTACACATCTGATAATTTGACAGTTAAATCAACACTATTCAATCCACTAAAACCCTTAAACCAATAGTATGAGTAAAAACGTATTTAAATGCCAAATATTATTGAATGACAATCATAAATAAACTTAAAATGCTATTCTATTTTAATTTCAGGTTCCAATTCCTGACGGTTAGGTTCGTACTCCTCCTCACGATCCATACGGTCACGTACACGGAAAAGCTTACCCAGCCAATCATCTTTTTTTGAACGTCGCTGTCCCGGATGAGCCCTGTCTTCCTCGATGATTTTCTCTATTTCTGATACAAAATTATTCACATAAACCTGCGATACATTCTCATCACGATGTATTTGGGCTCCTGTGTAATAGTGTCTGATTATAGAATCATATGAGATGCCAAGAGAGACCATGCGTATTGTGCCTTCCTGGCTAAGGCCTACGCCATGACCATAACCATGTCCCGAAAGGATAACATTTGAGGGATTTGCCGGGTCTACACTCACTGAGAAAAAAGTCGATTTAAGCTTGAAATCAGTGCGAACACGAGTCAATGGCACGCCAAGGATCTTAGCCACACGCTGTGGTTGCGAAAAAGTGAGCAGGGTATTCCTGACATTGGCATCGTTGATATCAAGATGATGAGTTCTGGCAAAATAATTGAGCCATTTGTTTTTGTCGATAACCTTTGTCCAGTCAGACTGTCGCATTCTGTAGGAAAAAGTATCTTGAACAGAGCGGAGATACGGCAATGCCGAACGCCATACATCTTCTGAATTGCACGTCTGTCCTCCAGAATTGGAATGAAAAGGCGTTTCTATCAGATGTCCTTCCTTGTCTACAATCGTCTCCCCCGACGACTGCATAGTGCCAAGGATGATATCGGGACGGACACAACGGTTCTGATACGATTGGCAATGCACGTAGTCACAGAAATTATAGCCGTCAGACTTATGCTTATTCATATTACGCAAAGCCCATGTACGTGAAATAACAGCCTGAATACGGAAAATGTCACTCTGGGTGCCGTAAATCTCCGACTGGACGACACCTGCGAGATAGGTCTCAAATTCCACATCGTTAATTATCTTAAGGCTGGTTTTGTCAAAGATAGAGACAATGAGGTCGCCCTCATATGTACGCTGTTTTACATTACGTGGGTTAAGGCATAGTATACATGCCGTATCTGTGGCTCTCAGGACGACACTTCCATATGTACCGTATGCAAGGCCGTTCACTGACACATGAACACCCGAAGCAGTGGCTTTCATCTCCACGGACATACCCTCACCGAGTCCAGCCTCAAGCAATATCGAGCCATCGGCAAACAGATCATACATACCCAAATCGAAAGAAACATACAGTGTCTCTATCTTACTGTTAGAAAACAGACGCACTTTAACTCTGTCGGCATGTGCCGTGTAGAGACATGCGAAAAAACATAAAAATAGTACTATGCGTTTCATTTCTTACTTGCAATTGAGATGATTTCATTAGCCGTCCTATCCGAAGCCCCCACACCTCCGAGCATGGATATCACCTCGTCATAAGATGTCATCATGCCGTTACGGACGTCGCTGTCAGAAGTTATACGGGCAAATTCTTTTTCAAGTCGTTCGAGATTGCAGTCATTTTGGATTAATTCAGCCACAACGCCACAATCTGCTATAAGATTGACCAACGAAATGTATTTAATGCGGGAAGCAACAAGACGGCGTGCTATGGCAGCAGATATTCTATTGCATCGATAGCATACCACTTGAGGAACGCGAAACAGCAATGTCTCCAGTGTCGCCGTACCCGAACACACCACAGCAGCATACGACGATGCCAACAAATCATATGTGCGGTCATACACAATCCTGATATTCGACTTATCTGTCTTAATATACTGCTTGTAAAACTCCTCACCTATCAGATTCATTCCGGCAATACAGAAAAGGTATTCCGGATGTCTATCTGTCAGTTCTGTCATTATCGGCAACATTCTTCGCAATTCCTGTTTACGGCTTCCCGGCAACAAAGCGATAACCTTTCGTTCATCATTAAAGTCTAACGTATGTGACTTGTAACGAGACACTGCGTCGAGGAGAGGATGACCAACAAACAGAGCCTGCGGAAAAGTGTTTTCAGAGTAGAATTTACGTTCCGTAGGAAGTATGTAACACAATCTGTCAAGATCGCGTCGCATTGGATGGATTCTACCCTTTTTCCATGCCCAAATCTGAGGTGAGATGTAAAACACATTCCTGAATCCATGGGCATGAGTGTATTTAGCTATCTTAAGATTAAATCCGGGATAATCAATAAAGACCACCACATCAGGATTATAAGACAATATGTCGCGTTTGCAGAATCTGATATTCCCCATTATGAGAGAGAGATGCGATACAACCTCGACAAATCCCATAAATGCCAGATCGCGAATATGGCGAACCATTTCGACGGAGCCTGATTTTGCTGAAACAGCAACTTCATTCATCAAGTCTCCACCCCAGAAACGGATATTTGCATCACTGTCAGCCGCGAGAAGCGCCCTCAGCAAATTGCTTCCATGCAAATCGCCCGAAGCCTCACCTGCAATGACATAGTATTTCACAACGCAATCGCTCCTATCTTAAAAACATATACCATGAATATCAAGAACGTGAGAAACAGCAAAGTGATGATGGTTTTCATAACCACAGGGTTGTTTTTCTTCTTGACATAATACCTTAAAATCAAAACCGGAGCAATGAAAATCGCAAAGAACCATCTGACATGGTCCTCTACCGGCAATCCTGATATCACCAAAGCGAGAAATAGCAGCAATGCCACAACCAACTCCGACCCTAAAACAACTACGGTTCCCGTAACAATGCTGTCTTTTTTAAAGAAATAACTCATACTGTACTGTTGTAGCGGTTAGACAATATACCCAAAGCCTCCTTGTCTGTGAAATCAGGAGAAATCGGCACAATAGACACGCAGTCGTGTTCCAATGCCCACTGGTCGGTGCCTGGACCACGGTCGTCACATACAAAATCACCTTTAAGCCAATAATACGGACGGCCATGAGGGTCTATACGTTTCTCATAACAGTCGACCCATTGGGCACGCGACTGACGGCAGACACTAACGCCCTTGATTTTACCATCGGACGGCACAGGAAAATTCACATTAAGCGACAAATCGTCAGGAAGACCTTTCTCCAACACATCAAGGATGATAAACTTCACATAAGGCATCACCGGTTCAAAGTCTGCATCTGCACGAAAATCCAGCAAAGAAAAGCCCACAGCAGGCATACCGCCCACAGCAGCCTCCATAGCAGCCCCCATAGTTCCTGAATAAAGGATATTTATCGATGAATTGCTCCCATGGTTTATACCGGAAAGAAGTATATCCGGTTTCCTCGGACAAAAATACTCCGCCGCTAGTTTGACACAATCCACAGGGGTGCCGTCGCAAGTATATATCTCGCACCCGGCCTCCTTGGATACCGTCTCCACTCGCAGAGGTCTGCCACCTGTAAACGAATGTGCCTTGCCTGAAGAATTCATCGAAGGAGCCATGACCACCACGTCACCAATAGACCGTGTCATCTCTATCAGAATACGTATACCCTTGGCTGAGACACCGTCGTCATTGGTTATCAATATCAATGGACGTCTAATAGTCATCGTGCAAAATAAGATTTATTCTTCCCAAGGAAGAAAGATGCGGGCTGAAGAATATTATCAAACGAATAGTATTGAATCAATACAGTATCCGAATTATCCAGTATAGCATAAAGCCTGTTCAAATCGAACACCTCGTACATTGTAGTATCCGGCATGGCTCTCAAATCATCAGGGTTGGAATATTTGATATAAGTCTTCAGTTCCTTTGTTTTCCCAGACACATCTGTAATACGAAGAATGGTACGAGGGTCTCGAGAGAAAGTGGTGTCTAATTCCACCTTTGGCACTGCCCTGGCATATTCGTCAAAATTAAGGTTCACAAATGAGGAGAGCAACTGTGCCACTCTTGCCGTATCAAAACCTTCGACACGTGTTGGTGGATTTAACAGATTGAAAACAAAGCCTTCGCCGTCACGTTCAATACGGAACGACTCCTCTGGCATTGAGGGGATAAGCAATTCCACCGAAGCAATCTTCTGAACAGGAAGGCTGACGATAGAATGGCTCCGCCAAGCCAAATCCCCTACAACAAATCTCGGTGACAAGCAACCGCGGAATCCGGGAATATGTACAATAAACGGTATTTTATCGCCCTCACGGAGCATATATGTGGCAAGCATATCCTGTGTATCATGTCCCACGTATATTACTTCCTTATGGATAAATGGGAAAAGACGGAACTTACCCTTAAACCAATTTATCCTATGGTCCTTGTAATAAACCTCCACTTTAACACTGCGTGCAGCCATCAACTTAACCACATTCTCTACAGCAGCTTTATTGACACTGCTACGAATACGCATATCAGAGAGTGTCTCGAGCAAGAGTTCCACCATTCTCTGGTTAGCCGGCCATTTGCCGTCAACCATCCATATCGAGTCCTTATACTCTAACAATACCTGATTATTCTCCTTGTCTGCCATATATATCTTGGTCACGGCATCAGGATAAGCAGCAGCCTCAATCTGGAAGTCCTGACGGAAAGTAGACTTACGCTCATATATCTTCCAAACCACAAAGGTGGCAATACCAAGAGCCAATATGGCACCAATAATAATTATATTACGTTTTTTCATTTTCAAATTCAAGCATCAATTATTCATTTCACAGCTTTCGTCACAGTCCTGCGATATCGGCGATAACGCACGAAGAATACGCCCAAAGCCACCAAAGCCACCATGATAAGAGGATATCCCAATGCAGCAAACTGGTAAAAAACACGACGTTCTTTAACTTTGGCAGCATCCAATCGGCGTATTGCGATATTGCGAGGACGTGCATCGATCATACCCTCGTCGCCTGCCAAAAAGTTTATAGCATTCAACAAGAAAGTACGGTTTGCAAACTCCACATTGGTGTAACGGTCATAGCCCAACGGGAACGGGTATCGACCTTGTTCGTTAACTGCAGTGCCGTTTCGAATCATGTCGCCATCGGAAATAACAATCATCTGTGTAGGTTTGTCGCATTGGTCCTTATATCCAATCTCACTGAGTTCTGTGAAGTACGACGAAAGTCTATTGCGGAAAAGAGACTTGAAAGTTCCTTCAAGCAATACAGCTACAGGAAGAGAACTACGGTTGAACAGTTGTTCGTCGACCTGTACCATGGCATCAGACAGCTGAATGTTGACAGGAGCGTTCTTAATATGCACATGGTCCGATGTTGTAAGGAGTACCGTCTTATCAATATCATTATCAATCAAATCAATACTACTTATAAAGTCAGTCTTCAGCACATCGAGATTGCGAACTATTGGGTGTTTCGAATTAGGCACAAGTGTGGGGAAATAGTACCATGGAACAAGCTGCATCCTGTTGTCTGCACCCATCATGGGTATTCCACGGCAGCGATAATCCATGATAAGATCGGCATTTATTCTAACTCCGTAGTTGAAAAGCATCTGGTCAAGATTGGTGGGCAATCTCGTGGCGAATGTCTGCGATTTGTCCTGCAGACTGTCCATATCGGCGTCAAGTTCATCAAGGAGCCACAGAATCTTACCTCCATACATCACAAACTGGTCAATAACATATAAATCCTGATCAGAGAATGTTGTAAGCGGTTTAGGAATCACAAGCACATCAAACTTGTTTGTAACCATTATGCTTGAATCCCTTGTATTCTGGACGTGTCCAGTAAGAGCGGATATGTTCTTGTCAAGAGGTACGTTGCTCACGGAATAGTCCTCTACCAAAGAGCGCTGAATGTCGTAGATGTCAATAGTGTTCAACTCACCATGTCCAAGTAAAAAACCAATACGAGGCTTCACGGGACGCATAAGTCTGTGTATTGCAGCAACACAATTGTACTCAAGATTCTCCACCGAAGCATTGACAACCTCATCTATCGACTTGCCGGAAATTGTCGCCGACTGCAGTTGCATAGCTGTTTCACGGCCCTTGTATGACACCTCCATGGCAGGGAACACCACCTGTTGTTTCTGCACGCCATCCTCTTCAGAAGATACAGGCACCGGGGTGATACCTTTCTTGATGAGACCCTGATACATCTGAACCTTTTCCTCTTCGGAAGAGAAATCATTAGGATTGACAAACTCATAATCCACATATCTGTTGTAGGCATGGAACTGATCCAGCATATTTTTGATATCGTTGCGGAAGCGACGGTATTCTGCCGGCAAATCATCCCCATCAAGGAACACACGGAACAAGACTGTCTCGTCCAGTTCTTTAAGCATCGTTTTGGTGGATTTAGAGAGAGTGAAGCGTTTCTCCGATGTCAGGTCAAAACGGGTAAAAAGGTAGTTGCTGATAACGTTGACAAAAAACAGCACCAATACTACAGCAACTATTTCCAGGATATTGGAACGGCGTATATTTTGTTTTTTTCTGTTATTCGTTGTTTTCATTCATTCCACGTTTTCATACATTTTACTTCTGCCACTTACGAGACTGCAACACCAGACGCGTAAGCATCAAGAACAGGGTTATCACCGACAAGAAATAAATCACATCACGGGTATCCACGACGCCACGTGAGATAGACTCATAATGAGCTTGAATACCCAAAGTTCGGAGCAGCAGTGCGGTCTTACCATGTACAAGAGCATAAAGAGAGTCAAATCCAAGATAGCAGAATGCACACAGCAATGCCGCCACAATAAAAGCGACAATCTGATTATTTGTCAGCGATGATGCGAATAGTCCTATCGCCACGAATACCACACCAAGAAAGAGTAACCCGATATAAGAACCCACCACGCTGCCTGTATCGATATTTCCTATGGGGTCACCAAGCCGATATACAATCCAATAATATACCACTGTTGGAATTAACGAAATAACAACCAACGTGCATCCTGCGAGGAATTTGGCAAAAATAATTGTGAATTCCGACAAAGGCTTTGTCAGAAGCAACTCCATGGTGCCGTTTTTTTTCTCCTCGGCGAACATACGCATCGTTATCGCAGGGATAAGGAAAAGATAAAGAAATGGTCCTAAAAGGAATAGTCCGTCAAGTCCAGCATATTTATAGTCCAACACGTTAAAACTTGTACGGAACACCCACAACATCAGACCGGTAAAGACAAGGAAGACTGTGATGGTAAGATAACCCATCAATGATGAGAAAAAGGAGGATATTTCTTTCTTGAAAAGAGTGTACATGGTTTATTGACTATCAGTTATTGAATCTTATACGTTTCGATGCTGCCGAACGGCCCTGATACTCACCGAACGACAGTTCGAGAACTGTCTCATATAAAAACTGTGTTGCTTTGACGATATAGTTGCGGTCGATATTCTCAACTATGTCACTTGGCACATACATATGACGCTTACCTTTGAAACTAGTGATATTCAGTGATGGTATGCCTACATAGTCGAATGCTGTGGCATCCCCTTTCGGGTTTGTCTTATACCCCACCAGCATATTGTTGCCGCAATAGAGGGTATCAACCATCCGTGCAACATTCCACAACTTAGGATAACGCTTGTTTCCAAACACAGCGATGCTGTCGCCGCATCCTATCGAATTGACGTCAATGTAAGCCTCTATGGCTTTCAATGGCGTGAAATTGGAGACGAATATCTCTGAGCCTAAATGTTGTTGTTCGCTTGCCGAAAAAAGCACAAAAATTATGCTACGTGACGGCTGTTCAGGAGCCATCTGCAACATACGCGCCGTCTCAAGCAACGCTGCAACACCAGAGGCATTGCCGTCTGCCCCAGGAAAAAGACATGTTGTTCCTTGCATGCCCACATGGTCGAGGCTGGCACCGACAACGATATACTCTCCATTCATTTTGGAATCGCTGCCAGGGTAAATACCGATAACATTAGCCGTCAATGCGGCAGGATGATATGTTGCATTTACCTCTATCTCAAACTTTTTACGCAGATGGAAAGACATTGGCTCCATCTTCTCGTTTATTTTCTGTACAAGTTCGTCAAAGGTATACAGCTCCTTGTCAAGCAGTTGCTTGGCACAGCTATGAGTAGGCTGAATAATCGGGAAAGTGGCCAGATGTGGTAAATCTCCGTTGTACACATTTCCTTGAACCTCATATGCAGAGCATGTCGACGACATGTTAACGACCACCAAGGCACATGCTCCATGAGCCATAGCGACCCTTGCCTTATCACGTATTTGGATATATTTATCCGTGATATTGCTCGGCAGAAAACCGGGGACTCCGCTCAGCACCATGACAATTTTTCCACGGGCATCGACATTGGCGTACTCATTGAAAGCCGGGGCATCAATACCATAACCGCAAAAAACCACTGGAGCATCGGCATAGCCGCGGCCAGTCATACCTGCACAGCAGAAATCACGTCCAAGAACATATACCTGACGTGTATCGTTGCTATTGACATACGAGTTGAATGTACAGTTCTCTATTCTGTTGCATTCCGTCTCGAAATACTGAGTCCAGTCTCCATTGTATGGTTCCACTCCATAACGTTCCAATGCTTCAGCAACGTACTCGGCAGCCTCAAGAAAGGCATCTGTTCCTGCAAGCCTGCCCTCATATCTCGATGACGACAATTCGCGAATGTGACTCAACAATGTGTCAAGCGATGCCACCTGCGCGACAGACGTCGTGTGACAAAACACTGTCATGCATAGAGCAAAAACCAAGACTTTATATATTTTCATATTTGTAAATTATTATATATTCAATTAAAAACAAATATTTTAGCATGAAACAATCCACACTATACCAATTAGCAAAGTTACGAAAAAATATTTATAATAGAATACTATTCATGTTTTTATTTTCACATAATATCAACAGCATTTAAAAGCTTAACAACAGTCATTGTCGAACAATCATAAAAAGAAGGAACGCATTTCTAAAGTTCATGCGTTCCTTCCATATTTTACACTATATTACAGTTCCTTACGGCTCAACAAGATTAAGGATGTCGTTCAGACGAGGGGTAAGGATAATCTCTGTACGACGGTTCATGGCCCTGTTCTCAGGTGTGTCATTTGAAACACGGGGTGCATACTCACCATGGCCACAAGCCTCAATACGAGACGGGTCGATACCAGGACCATACTGAAGCAGCAGTTTCACAATAGCCGTAGCACGCATCACACTCAAATCCCAGTTGTCCTTAACCCCGCCAGAACCTCTATAGGCCGCATTGTCAGTATGTCCCTCGACCATAATGTTCAAATCGGTATTCTGTTCCAACACTTTGGCGAGGGAACGGATAGCGTCGATACCTTCCTGAGACACTTGCCAACTAGCCGAAGGGAACATCAGTTTGCTTTCCATAGATACATACACCTTGCCGTTGCGTGTCTCAACATTGAGGCCTTTGTCGGCAAATCCCACGAGGGCATTGTTTATTGACGACCGCAGTTGTTCCAACTCTCTCTCCTTTGCTTCAAGAGCCTGACGAGTGGCATTACTCTGTCGTTCAAGTTCAGTCTGGCGACGTTGCATCTCTTCCTGACGACGTTGCATCTCGGCCTCTTGAATTCTGAAAGCAGCCTCCTGAGTTCTAAAAGCGGTCTCTTGAGCCCTGAATTCCTGTTCCTTATTCCGGAAAGCCTGTTCTTTCTCGTTCAATTCTCGTTCACGTGCCAGAAGCAAAGTGTTCGCTCTTGTAAGGTCTTGATTCTGTCCTGTTATACGCTGATTGTAATTCTCAATCAAAGTATCGAATCCCATCCTCATGTTCTCCATCTCTTGACGCAAGGCGGCGTTGACAGAGTCCGACAGAACCATTCTGTCATTAAGGTCAACAATCTCAGTTTCTAACGATTGTATCTGGCGATTCCTTTCTGCATTCTCTTCCTTCAAATCGTTCAACTCTCCCTGAGCAGTATTCAGCTCTCTACGTAACTGAGTATTCTTGTACTCAATAGCCTCATACTTACCAAGTGGAACGCATGAACCGAACAGAATTGCTCCCAGTCCTACGATTAAAAATCTTTTTTTCATTTGTAAAAACGTTTACTTTATAACGTAACAAGAGATTAAATAGTCTGTAAAAAGAAATATTTTTTTGAAGTATTAAAAAAAATTGTACTTTTGTCAATTAAACACAAATGGCAGGAACGTAAAAATAACAACAGAAATTACTGTGAAACAATGCTTAATTTAAAAAAAGCATATAAAAGATTTATCATTTGGAGGCTGCGTCACATCGGTGACCACACATTCCTTCTCATGCTTAGCGTTATTGTAGGTTTGTTGTCCGGTTTCGCCGCTGTGCTTTTGAAGACATTGGTTCATGTCACCAACCTATCCCTCCTCCATATCCACATTCCCACTGTCCTTGGAGGCAATCTGCTGATACTTCTTTATCCTGCCATAGGCATAATCCTTACAATACTATTTGTCAAACACATTGTAAAAGGCCAGATCGGTCATGGACTGCCATCTGTGCTGCTTTCCCTGTCTCGAAACAACGGTATTTTGCCCGCTCGCAACATGTACTCATCGCTCGTGGCATCCACCCTTACCGTCGCCTTCGGTGGAAGTGTCGGACTCGAGGCTCCCATTGCGTCCACAGGCAGTGCCATAGGTTCAAATATTGGTCGTTTCTTCCGTCTTGACACCCACGGAGTCAAGCTGTTACTTGGTTGCGGCGCCGCAGGTGCCATTGCAGGAATATTCAAAGCCCCCATTGCCGGAGTGCTGTTCGTCATCGAAGTGTTTATGTTTGACCTCACTGCAACATCGGTGTTACCACTTATGCTTTCCGCTGTCAGTGCCTCGACAGTGGCATACTTCTTGATGGGCAACGACCTGCAATTCGCTTTCCATGTCGTCGGGACATCAGGACTATCTCAAATCCCTTTCTATATTGTTTTGGGTATTTTCTGTGCCGCAGTCTCCATATACTTTTTACGAACCACCGATGCCGTGGAGAACTGGTTCGCACGTCGCAAAAGCCAAATATCACGTGTTCTATGCGGTATCATAGGCCTTGGCATATTGATATTCCTCTTTCCTCCACTATTCGGTGAAGGCTATGCCTTCCTCACGGAGTTGCTCAACGGCAGCGACGACATGTTGTTTGAACACAGCCTGCTCTCTCCTCTGCGTGACAATACATGGGTTGTGATAGCATACCTATTGATTCTGATTCTAATGAAAGCTGTAGCCACTGCCACAACAATAGGATGTGGGGGTGTTGGAGGCACGTTCGGTCCGTCATTGATCATCGGTGGTATGGCAGGTTATTTCTTCGCAATGCTCTCCAACCATTTAGGTCTGCCGGAACAGTCCACAGCCAATTTCGCTCTCGTTGGCATGGCGGCCGTCATGACAGGAGTAATGCATGCCCCATTCATGGCTATCTTTCTGATAGCTGAAATAACTGGAGGCTATGACCTTATGGCACCTTTGCTTATTGCATCATCTGTAACATATCTCTGTGTGTCTCCTTTTGAGAAGCATTCTATATACGCACGCAAGCTGGCCGAAGAGGGCAACCTCATGACCCACGACAAAGACACATCGGCATGGCAACTCATGAACATGCGCAAATTGATAGAGACCAACTTTGTCGTTGTACGCGACGGCGACAAGCTGCGCGACCTCGTGGAAGCCATAAAATATTCAAAACGCAATATTTTCCCAGTACTCACAGACAACGACAAACTGATTGGTGTCATCCTCCTTGACGATGTGCGACATATCATCTTCCAACCCGAGCTTTATGACACTCTAGAAGTGACCGACCTCACACACCCTCTGTCAGAAGGCGACATTGTTCGCATCAGCGACCCTCCTGTCGAAGTAGTCAATAAATTCCAGATAGGCAACCGATACAATCTTATTGTAATTGACGACGAAGGCTATTATATGGGATTTCTTTCTCGTGCCAATACCTTCTCAGCCTATAGACGCTTCGTTTCCTCTGTTTCTGAGGAATAATAATGTATTTTTTCTTACATGTTACAGGCCGAGGGCTTTTCCTCTTCATTCGACGTTGATGACCGGGGTCTACATCGTGGTAATCCACTCCATCCATGGCTACGTATCAAAGAGACCGATGGTCAACTGTCATGGCCAAATCATCAATATCTACGCTCATCCTGCGACTTATCAACAGTTTACGTTGAGAACTTTATTTGTCGCATACTGCTTAATGTTGTAATTTTGCATCATGGAAAAGAGTTAGTGACTTCGGTTAATAGCCACATCACAAACTCAGTGTGAGTTCATTGACAAAAAAAAATGTCTGAGTTTTTCGTTAAAAAAACGAAAGGGAATCACGTGCAACTCGTGAGCTGTCGCGCAACTGTAACTTCCTCGCCCCTGTGCAAACGGTGGTGCTAATGCCATTGGACCGTAAGTATCTGAGAAGGTGCACCAAACCGTTATGGAAGAAGCCAGGAGACCTGCTCTGACATCGGCAATACTTTCGCGTCAAAAGACCATTGTCGGATTACCGCCATGTGCAGTATGCTGCCGCATGTCGCCTCAACCTGACAATTTTTCTTTTGAAGCCCAAGCACTATTGAAAGAAAAAAAACAAAAATACATCATGGAGACAAGTACGCTGACAATCACAAAACGTGACGGCAATGCCGAACGTTTTTCTTTAGACAAAATCATGAATGCCATCATCAAGGCATTCAATGCTGTGCAAGAGCCTGTTGATTTAGGTTCTCTGTCAAAAATTCTCTCCCACTTGGACATCCACAACGGAATAACCGTGGAGGAGATACAGAATCAGGTAGAGGTGGCTTTAATGAAAGAAGAGTACTATAACGTGGCAAAAAGTTTCATGCTTTACCGTCAACGCCACACCGAGGATCGCGAGACGATGGAGAAGCTGAAATTCCTTGCCGATTACTGTGATGCCGCCAATGCCGCCACAGGCTCTAAATATGATGCCAACGCCAATGTCGAACACAAGAACATTGCCACCCTGATTGGAGAACTACCGAAATCCAATTTCATCCGTCTTAATAGGCGTCTTCTCACAGACAGAATAAAAGCCATGTATGGCAAAGAGTTGGCTGACCGCTATATAGATTTGCTGACACATCATTTCATATACAAAAATGATGAGACCTCACTGGCCAACTACTGTGCCAGCATCACCATGTATCCGTGGTTGCTCAACGGAACCGCGCCAATAGGAGGAAACTCCACAGCACCAACCAATCTAAAGTCTTTCTGCGGTGGTTTTGTCAACATGGTTTTCATGGTCAGCAGTATGCTCAGCGGTGCTTGCGCAACTCCTGAATTCCTGATGTATCTCAACTACTTCATCGGCAAAGACTATGGCGTAGACTATTACAAGAACACCGATAAAGTTGTAGACCTTAGTCTAAGACAGCGTACCTTGGACAAAGTCATCACTGACTGTTTCGAACAGATTGTATATACCTTGAACCAACCCACAGGAGCACGCAACTACCAAGCTGTTTTTTGGAATATCGCATACTATGACAAGCCCTATTTTGAGAGTCTTTTCGGCGAATTCAGATTCCCCGACGGGTCGGCTCCAGACTGGGAAGGCCTCAAATGGCTCCAGAAGCGTTTCATGCGGTGGTTCAACCAGGAACGCACCAAAGCCGTCCTCACGTTCCCTGTTGAGACAATGGCTCTGCTAAGCAAAGATGGCGAGATGGTCGACAAAGAGATGGCAGAATTCACCGCAGAGATGTACGCCAACGGACACAGTTTCTTTACCTATATGAGCGACAATGCTGATTCGCTGAGCAGTTGCTGCCGACTACGCAACGAAATCACAGACAACGGATTCAGCTACACTCTTGGTGCCGGCGGTGTGTCGACAGGATCAAAGAGTGTGTTGACAATCAATCTCAACCGCTGTATCCAGTATGCCGTCAACAACAAAATGGACTATCGCGAGTTCCTTACCGATATCATCGACCTCTGCCACAAAGTGCAGATGGCCTATAACGAGAACCTGAAGGATCTTGCAGCCCACGGAATGCTTCCACTCTTCGATGCAGGCTACATCAATATAGCACGTCAATACCTAACCATAGGTGTCAACGGTCTTGTCGAGGCTGCTGAATTCATGGGACTCACCATCAACGACAACGACAACTACCGCAATTTCGTCCAAACCGTCCTCGGCCTTGTGGAGAAGAAAAACAAGGAATACCGTACCAAGGAAGTGATGTTCAACTGCGAGATGATTCCTGCCGAGAATGTCGGTGTCAAGCATGCAAAATGGGACCGCGAAGACGGATATTTCGTCCCACGCGACTGTTACAACAGCTATTTCTATATTGTCGAAGACCAATCAATCTCCGTACTTGAGAAATTCCGTCTGCACGGCGCACCATACATAGAGCATCTGACAGGAGGAAGTGCATTACATGTAAATCTTGAGGAGCACTTGTCACAAGAGCAGTATTTGCAACTTCTGCATGTCGCGGCAAAAGAGGGGTGCAACTATTTCACTTTCAATATTCCGAATACCATATGCAACGATTGTGGTCATATAGACAAACGCTATCTGAAAGAGTGCCCAAAATGCCATTCCAAGAATGTTGACTATATGACGCGTATTATCGGTTACCTGAAGAGAGTAAGCAATTTCTCGGAACCACGCCAAGAGGAAGCTTCACGCCGCCATTACGCCAACCAAGAACAATTGACGGAATGCTGAAGTATCTAAATACCGACATAGTATTTCAGGAAATCCCAGACGAAGTCACTCTGGCAATAAATCTGACGGGATGTCCCTGTCATTGTCCTGGATGTCACTCACCATATCTGTGGAATGATACAGGGAATCCCCTTACACCAGAGGCCCTTGACAAGATGATAGCCGACTGCAAGTCAAACATAACCTGTGTGGCTTTGATGGGTGGCGACGCAATACCTGACGAAGTGAATGAACTTGCCGGATATGTTCGCACACACCATACCGATCTGCACACTGCATGGTATAGTGGACGTTCACTATTGGCGCCACACATGGAAATTGACAATTTCGACTATATAAAACTTGGTCCATACTTAAGGCACCTTGGTTCCCTAAGATACAGGAGCACCAACCAACGTATGTACAAAGTCACCGATGGTAAAATGAAAGACATCACTTCGCGTTTCTGGCGAAATGATGTCTGACATTATTTTTTTCCACGACAGTATTATTTCACAGGTACGAATGTGCCGTCGTCTGAAATATTAAGATGTGGATGTTTTATGTCGGCCAAAGTAAGGGTGCGTATAAACTGAGCCACCTTGTTGCTTTCGTCAAGACGCGGACCCGTTCCATAGGGCTGAATGAAAGAATGGATACGTCCGCTGACAAGTTCTCCCTTACGATTGATTCTTGCCACCACGACAGGTGCATATCCTGATATGCCACTGACATTTATACCTGCAGGCGTACAGAAGTTACCAAGGCTGTATGCTATCAGGTGACCTTTATATACCTCCATGGCACGGCATACATGAGGACCGTGTCCATGGACAATGTCAGCACCCTCATCGATACAAAGATGTGCAAAATGGCGTAATGATCCACGATCCTCGCCGAGGAATGTCTCACGACCTTCTGGAAGGTGTATCTTGTCCTTGCCTTCTGCACCGCCATGGAACGACACAATCAGAATATCACATGAATCACGCAATGAACGTAATATTTTCTTAACCTGGGCTTCATCCTGATGGCGATAAGTGTAACCGTTGTGTCCAAAAGCACAGAAACCGTATGTTATTCCATTTCTTTTCAATATAGCAGATTCACACATATCCTTAACACCTGCATATTTGATAAGCATCTCATCAAGCAGACGCATCGTCTCGCGTATTCCTTCAGTGCCGAAATCATTGCTATGGTTATTGGCGAGACTGAGGAAGTCGAAACCCGCATCCTTGAAAAGCGACGCATAACTCGGCGGCATACGGAAAGCATAACTGTTCTTTCCTGTACCCTTGGTACACTTGCCCTTGGCACAGATGGCACCCTCGCAGTTGCCCACTGCGATATCGGCTGATATAAGAATTGCACTCACATCGTCGAAAAGATTTTTACCATTATTTGCAGGTAACTGATTAGAAGGGTATGTTGTTCCAAGCATCATATCGCCGACCATAGCGATAGTAATCAATGAGTCGACAACTGCACTTATCGGATTCTCAACAGGCTGAGCAGCAGGTTCATTATTAACAATCACCTGAATAGGTATTGCCGGATCAACAATAGGAGTAGACTCATTTGCAGGAAGATTGGTCGTCACCTTGTCAATAACACGACAAGCACAAATGTAACGTGTGCTATAATACGCTTCATTTGAAGAAGATATACGAACACCTTTACTGGATGCATGGATGAAAAAGAATTCACCATCGCCTACAGAAGTAACAATACCGACATGGCCAATAGAGTGGCGGCTTTTGCGACCACCGTAGAAAACAAGGTCTCCTTTGCAGAGTTCACTTCTCTTAACAGAAACACCCTCTCTAAACTGCGGAGCTGCTGACGGAGACAATGAAACTCCAAACTTAGAATAGATATAACGTGTAAATCCAGCACAATCAAACCCTCCCGGACCTTTTCCACCCCAACGGTATGGTGTGCCAATGTATTTCTTTGCCTCATTTATCACCATATCTGCAACAGTAGAGCCATTAGCTTGATAGCTAAGACCTTGTGCTCGCAAAGAGCCTCCTGCAACAGCAGATAATAATAAGACAATAGTACACAGTTTCAGCGTCAGAGATTTCATTTCTGTATAACTTAATTAATAAAATAAGACTGTTGTGCTACTTAATTTCTGTATTTTCAATAATCAGGCACGATGTAGAGGCATACGCCTCTTCTTATTCACACCGGAAAATGCAAAAGTACAAAAAAAACCGAAACCTATATTAAAAAGGTTTCGTTTTTAAGTTTTTTTGTGATTTATATATAATATAAAAATTTGATATTTATATATTTAATCAAATATATCCATTAACCGACAGATTTTTTAGTTTCTGTCAATATTATGTCATTTTGAAGTTTATCAGACCTCTTTTTCGAAGAATACACATCCAAGGCAACCACCACTGCCGTGAACCCCCAAAATGGAACCGATAGCTTATCCGTATCAAGGAAGTTATTAAAAATACCATGGACATAATAAGTCAAGAGACTGAGAGTGAATGCCAAGGCCATATTTGCGACAACACGGTCCTCCGCAGTACGGTATACACGGACACCCGTGGCAAAAGTAATCATGAAAATACATAATACCAAGGTCACACCTACGACACCCTGTTCTGTAAGGGGACCGATATATTCACTATGGGCGTTGCCCCTGTCACCAGAATTAGTACTTATGACAGAGAGCTGATAACTACGCTGATAGCTTGCATATAAAAACTGATATGTTCCTGGTCCACAGCCTAACAAAGGATACTCTTTGAACATCCTTATCGCTGAAGCCCAACGGTTAAGTCTCTCCAAATTAGATGCATCCGTAGAAATATTTGATATAGACTTCACCTGCCCTGCAATATCATATGAGGAATCCTGTTTGTTTTTTCCGAGCTTGTAAAGTACATCCGACTGATAGACAAAAAAAGCGCTAACAGCCAATCCAAAAAACAGTATCATCCAACGGACTTTCATACCTATACGGACAGCGAAATAAACAGCCACCGCTGCCAAAACACTAATCCAAGCAGCACGTGAATACGAAAACAGAAGTCCCGTGACAAGAAGTGCGAACATGGCAAGAAAAAGAATTTTAGCCCAACCTCTACTTCCTCGCGAGAAGATAAAATAAAACGCAGCCGGCAAGAAAAGAGCTATTACACATCCATAAGCAGTATGGTCATTGTAGAAAGGTCTCATTACGCGGTGTAAAGTCTGCAAATCCGAGAAATTCCCAACAGTTTTGAGTGTGGCAATCAGAATGACCACAATTAAAGAGACTGCATAACACCAGAAAAAAGTCCTGATGTTCTCATGACGACGGAATATCTGAGCAGCGGCGAAATAAAACGGTATCACAAACCAGAGACGCGACAAAAAGTATTTTATTGAAACCCACGGAATCTGCGATGTAAACGCAGTGACAAGCATCCATATCAGCGAAGCAATGACAGCTATAGTCACTGGATGATGTAGAATCTTTATATCATAACTGCGTTGTAACAACACCCTGAAGAGGAAGATGAAAGTAAAAAGTATCATCATTGGTTCCACCGGCATGGATAACTCCATGCCAGGGACAAAAGCATAATTCACAGCAAATGGCGTCAACAATGCCATAACCATAAGACCCGTCTCGATCCTCAGGATGAAAAGCAACAAAGCCAGCCCTGCTATAGGCAATAAGAAAAGGTAGTAGAAGTCTTTAGACAACAATATGGTATTTGCCGCAAGAAAAAGAGCGGTCACGGCAATTGCCGACAACAAAGACTTATTCTTCTTGAACCATTCTGCCATGGAGGGGAATAATTGTCATGGAGCCACCCTAAAGGTCACTCCTCTTCTTTCTTGATACGGTCTGTAAGCAAGAGTACCAGAATACACATCACCAAGGTACCGAGAGTGCCAAGCAGAACTATCACGGCTCGTTTGGGATAAGCCTTCTTATCGGCCGGAGTAGCCTTGTCGAGCCAGAACTTATAGCTCACTGAATGTTCCATATCGACCCTGGTCTGAGTCATTCGAGTCTGCAACTCGGCCAGTTCCTGACATTTGTCAGCAATCAGTTCGGAAACTCCGATACGGGTTTTATCTTTTTTCAGAGTATCTTCCAACGCCCTAATGTCACGTTCCAGTTCTGCACAAACATTCTCCATGATAGAACAGGCATCCTTAGCACGATCAAGTTGGATGCGAGTGCTGAGCGTATCATAATTAGATGCCATGAAATTGGCTATATCGGCAGCCCACTGAGGGTCAACATCCAATACAGAAATCTCAACACCGAGAAATTCGGTGCGTTTGACACTAACATTGCTACGATAAGCATCGTTGAGTTTAAAAAGCTTTTGAGGATCGTTGGCATCAATGCCGTAATGCTCCATCATATTGAAGCGATTGCATACATCTTCCATCATTGACTGTGATGAAATAATCTGTATGGCATATTCGCAGTCGCGTTCAATACCATAGTCCATAAAATCCAAACTGTAACGGTCGGCCATAATAGCCTTCGACAGTCTATTAGAGCTTGTAGGGAATAGGATTGCACTTGATTTGTATCGCGGTGTAACGAGGAACGAAGCCACTATAGATACCGCCAAGGCAACCACAAACACTATTGTCAACAGTTTATAATGACGACGGAAGAAAACCATTGTTGACTTCAAATCGTAATTATTTCCAAAGTCTTTTTGTTCCATATATTCAAATACAATGTGCCTGAATCAAGGCACCGTTATTAAAAAAACTTAATTGCTACCAATCAATATTATCCCCATTGTCCGGCGACAATAGCTCAGGCTGTGTACTGTCAGTCTTATATTCAAGACCTTTCTCCGGACGGCCACAGTTACTCACATTGCTTTGAATGGCACGTATTTCCTCCTGTGTCAGAGCAACGCCGTTGTCCTTCTCGAAACGATTCCTGAGAAATGGGAATTCCCTTGCAAGTTCACCAGAATAATAAAAATCAAAACCTATGGCTCCAAATGTATAAACATGTCCGTCTACCGTAATATGAGAGCCTCCGCAACGTGGAGCGGCATGAGGATGTGACTGTGAGAAGCCCACATTAAACAGTGTACATAAAATGTCAGGACGGTTAGAGATATCGAAACCGGCTCGTTTCCACTGCAACATAGTCTGGTGGAGTATGCAGCCCGTATAAATATATGAATATAGGTGATTACGATAGTCTACAAGTCTGTTATATCGCTCCATTTCATGATTGTCAGTAGTGAAATCAAGTATGTTTTCATACTGTTTACCCATATAAAACTCCGACGACGGGTCTTTTAGATGACGTTCCACCTCTATTGCTGTAAACTCCTTGATACCGTTTACACCATATGAGAACTGCGACTGAACCGAGAGCATCTTGACTGGTCCAAGATAACGTTTGACAATTTCACGCTTGGAGTTAAAGAGACGTATTTGCTCTCCCACAAGACAGGCAACGATTAGTCGTGGCTCAACCCCTGTCAGACGTCCCGCCTCAACAAGCAGGGCACTATCCTTTAATATCGACGGTTTGAGCATTTCCCATTCTTGGGTGGCCATCCATGGAATCACCGTAGGCCTCTGCTGTTGATTCTGACTATCAAAGACCTTGTTTAACTTGGCAAGCAACTGAGTATACCCCTTTGAAGTATCGGCATAGAGCGCGGCAGCGGCAATCATGCGGTCAACAAGGAAGGGATTGTCGCTATACTGTGCTGCCTCAAGGATAAGGCGTGCATTCTCTGGGTAGAATTTACCAAAAGCAGCAAGTTTAACAAACTGATTTATCCAGATAGTGTTTCGTTGTTCCGGATTAAGTATCGAATCCTGAAGCTGCTCCATTTCGGCCACAGACATAAGGTAGCGGTAGTTTTTATCCACCGCACCCTTATTGTTGGTAAACCCGAGTTTGAAGAATGCCCATGCTCCGATTATGACAAATCCTGCAGCGGCAAAAAGATAAACCGCAATATTGAATATTCTACGCCATACAGGCGATTTGAATGATGGTTTTGCCTTTGGGTTTTGCATCACGTTTTTTTTAAACAAAAAGATAAAGATAGTTTAGCAAATCATTTGCTGCATTATAGGCAACGAAGCAAGATTTCTCAGAGCCTCGACCTGTTCAAAGAGTGTAATATCCATAAGAATAAACACCAAAGCACCTGCGATATAGCCAACAAGAGCCAGCAACGTAATTTTTTTGAGATACCAAATAAAATCTATTTTTTCCATACCCATGACAGCTACACCTGCTGCAGAACCGATAATGAGCAGCGATCCGCCTGTCCCGGCACAGTAAGCAAGGAATTCCCAGAATGGATGGTTTACAGCAAATATCACATTATCGCCAGATATTGGGTACATACCCTGAACAGCTGCCACAAGAGGCACATTGTCCACAACAGACGACAGCACGCCGATAATCAAGTCAATGAGGAAGAATCCGACTTTTTCTTCGCCAAAGCTGATGTTCAGCAACGAATCATTGAGTCCCTGTGCCAATCCACCAAGGATACCAGCGACTTTGAGGCAAGAAACAGCCATAAGAATACCAAGGAAGAAGAGTATCGTCGGCACATCGACATGCTCAAGAGTACTGACGGCTGTGGGAAGTTTGAAATCGTCTTTTGAATATTTACGACTAAGAATCTCTGTAGTCACCCAAAGCACCGAGAGTCCGAAAAGCATTCCCAAATACGGAGGCAAGTGGGTGATGGTCTTAAAAACAGGGACGAATACCAGAGCACACACGCCCATGATAAGCACAAGAAGGCGAAAACGGCGTGGCACCTGTATTCCTTCTGTGTTTTCAGAAGGACGATCAATGTCTCCCTTCAGGGAGAAGCCAAGAATCCAGACTGGCACAGCCATACATGCCAGACTAGCGACAAGGGTCTTGACAATGATATTGACAGTGGTCACCTCGCCTTTTATCCAAAGCATGATTGTCGTAACATCTCCAATGGGGCTCCATGCACCACCTGCATTGGCAGCCAATATCACCATACCGGCATAGAGCCAACGCTCCTTTTTGTCGGCGATGAGTTTTCTCAATAGGGCAACCATCACTATGGCCGTAGTCATATTGTCAAGAAGAGCTGACAGGAAGAATGTGAGGATTGAGAGAATCCAGAGGAGCTTCTTTTTGTTGGTGGTTTTAATCTTGTCCGTAATGATGCTAAAGCCCTGATAGTCCTCTATCAGCGTAACAATGGTCATTGCACCAAGCAGGAAAAAAACTATCTCTGCCGTTTCACCAAGGTTCTCAATAAGATTGCTCGAGATAAAGGCTCTCCACGACTCAACATCAAGGGTCGGATTGAAAGATGCATGGCAAAATGAAAAGATTGCCCACGTCAGCACACCGAGCAACAATGCCGTGGCGGTTTTGTTTATTTTCAGCGGATGTTCGAGCGCTATGCAGGTGTATCCGATGATAAAAATGGTAACTAATGTTACAACCATGATCGTTTATGTTTTTCTATTTCGTTATTATCAAATTGATGCAGCTTTCCAAATTTATCTTTTGTTGCGTTGGCGCTGCAGTTCTTCATTCATACGCTGCATCTCCTCTAAGCGTTGCTGGAACTTGGACTTTTTTGGAGCCTTACCCTTACCTTGGGTCTCTGCCTTGGCCATACGGGCACGCACTTTGTCCTCAGTTGTGACTGCACGAATGAGGAACATAGTTCCGATAGAGAGTAGCAGGTTGAAGAAATAGTAGATATTCAATGCTGCCGACTGGCTGTTGAATATGAAGAGCATCATAAATGGCATAAAATACATCATTGCCTTCATTCCCGGCATAGCAGCCTGGGTCTGTTGCTGCTTCATAGTGTAGACTGTGTAGACAAACTGCATGGCGAACATTAACAGGCAGAAGAGACTGATATGATCACCATATAGTGGTATGTTGAACGGCAAATTGACAATAGAGTCATATGTCGACAAGTCGCCACACCACAGAAAATCCTTCTGACGCAACTCTATAGAAGCGGGATAGAAACGGAACATGGCCCATAAAATAGGCAGTTGGATAAGCATTGGCAAACATCCTGCCATGGGATTGATACCAGCCTTTTTCTGCAATGCGGTCATAGCCTGCTGCTTCTGCATGGCTTGGTCCTGCTTGGGGAATTTCTTGTTGATGACCTCAATCTCCGGTTTCAAGTGACGCATCACTGCACCGGTCTTGTAGCTGTTCCATGTCAAAGGAGTGATAATGATACGGAGTAATAATGTAAGAACAATGATGATGATACCGTAATTCCAGCCGAAATTCTCCAACAGATTGAACACAGGGATGATTACAAAGCGGCTAAACCACTGTGTCAGGAAAAAGCCCCATCCCAAAGGAAGCATACGCTCGAAACTGCGGTCCATGTCACGGAGCAAGCGATATTTATTAGGACCGAAATAAAATCCCATGTCAAGAGTGTAGTCCTTTTCTGTGGCGTCATAGTCGAGTCCCAGAAGACTGTTCATACTGCATAGGTAATTATCGTCCTTATTGCTGCGATCGGTAGCCACCCGAAGTTGCTGAGCATTGCGAAACCCATTCTCCGACATCAGTATAGCGCAGAAAAACTGTTGCTTATAGGCCACCCATTCCAATGGCGTAGTAATCTGTTTCTCATCGTCACGTCCATCCCTAAGATTATCGGGACTGTCATCGACATTCTTATAATAGAGCGAAGTATAGAAGCGTTCGCTGTCCTTGTTGCGCGATGCGTTGCGGCCTTTCTGGCTACGGTCGAACTGTTCCTGACGGTTGAGTTTGTTGCTCCAGTTCAGAGACAGACTCGGTGTGTTGCTGACACACTGTGAAAGATTATGGAAGACCACATCGAAATCAATGTCATATCTGTCATGATAGAACACATAACGGAATTCAAGATAACTGTCGTTATTCACAGGCAAAGAGTCAGCCTGACGTACAAAAGCACGGAAACTGAGAACAACAGAATCGTTTTCAGGAACATTGATTTCTGTATCGGTAGAAATCAGGTTGTCATCATAATAGACAGCAAAAGGAATAAATTTTGTGTTAACCACGCTGTTGCGGCTGTCAGCAAAGAAGATATCGAAGTTTTCATCATCAGGAGTGATGACCTCGAGAGGCATGCTGTCGAATGTAAGGTAATCGGAAAGAACCGCCTTCTGCACAGAAGCCCCAAGTGAATTGAGATCCACCTTTAAAAGATTGTTGCTTACCGACACCTTCACACGTGCATTGGAGGTATTGCAAGAGAAGAAACTTGAAGGTTGGAGCACCTCAGGCAGGGAGACACCGAGACTGTCATTAAACGAAGAATCTCTAAGTGCCAGCTTAGCAAGCGAATCCTGAATATGATTTTGCAGTGCCGTAGCATTTGCCAGAGAATCGGCACGCATACGTTCCACGTAGATTAAAGAATCTTGGCGACGACGCGCCGCAATTTCCTCATCAGATGGCTTAATCCAGAACATATAACCCATAAAAATGAGGAAAATGAGCACAAGTCCTACGATAGATTTTTTATCCATTTGTTATATATAGTATTAATTGTCTTACATTTACTTATTTAATAGCCGCAATGGCTGAAATTGCAAAGGTACAACTAATTTCTAAATATACACCTATAAAAAATATTTTTTTTAGAAATAGCGAAAATACAAGAAAAACTTGTATTTTTGTAATTCCATAAAACAGTCGAATAATGATTAGAACAACACGTTTCATCCTCATTTTGACATTCTTTATGTCTGGGGTATTATTTTCATGCGGCAACCAAGGAGGCGAAGAGAACGTCCTCAATCCTGCTGACAGCATCACAGCCACTCCTGAGGCGACAAATGAAGACACTATAGCGGCTGACACCGTTGTCGCTGTCGAGCCCGAGCCCGTCAAAGAGCCTGCTAAAAAACAGACCGTGACGACACCAAACAACGGGAAACGAGAGACTTTATACATCTCGACCTACGGTGCCAACGGCAAAGTATGGGGACACGTCACCATGAATGGTTCAACGGGACGCGGCACAATCCACGATGAGGGAGAGAACAGTTACAGCATCACCGTAACACGTCATGGCAACGAATTATATGGCACGGATCAAAATGGGCGCCAATACGTATTCCGTTTATAAAGATGGATATGTCATATTCGCCATACATATAAACCTTTACGGGCAGATCCGTCCACTGTGTTAATAAACATTTATAACTTTAAGATGCCGTATCGGCAATTCTTGCTATTTTTGCAAAAAACAAAACAACATAATAATGAAAACTACACAAGAATTACAAACAATTGCAAGACAAGTACGTAGAGACATATTACGCATGACAACAGCAGCCAAGTCAGGTCATCCAGGAGGCTCAATGGGATGCACAGAATGGATGGTGGCCATGCAATTCAACCAAATGGAGCACGATCCCGCTCATTTCACCATGGAAGGAAATAATCAAGACATGATGTTTGTATCTCAAGGACATATCACTCCCGTGATATACAGCGTCATGGCTCGTGTAGGATATTTCCCCGTCTCTGAACTGTCGACTTTCCGCAAATTCGGCACCCGTCTGCAGGGACATCCTTCAACTGAGCATGGTCTGCCTGGGATTCGCATGGCTTCAGGCTCATTAGGGCAAGGCATGAGTGTCGGTATCGGTGCCGCATTGGGCAAGAAAATGACTGGCGACAACCACTTGGTTTACACGCTTCATGGAGACGGCGAGCTTCAGGAAGGCCAGATTTGGGAGGCCGTCATGTTTGCCGGGGCAAAAGGTGTGGACAATTTGATTGCCACGGTAGATTACAACCATCAGCAGATTGACGGCACCACACAGCAGGTCATGGACCTTGGAGATTTGAAATCCAAGTTCGAGTCTTTCATGTGGACCGTTGTGACAATCGCTGACGGCAACGATATGCAGCAGGTTTTAGACGGTATGGCAAAAGCCAAGAGTCTTACCGGCAAAGGCAAGCCTGTATGTGTGCTGCTCCAAAGCCAGATGGGTTATGGTGTCGACTTCATGCAGAACACCAACAAGTACCATGGCAGCGTGTTGAACGAGGAAGACCTCCAGAAAGCGCTGAAGCAATTGCCAGAAACCGAATTGGGTGACTATTGATACAAACTTCAACCATAATTTTGGATTAAAGACGTTGAAAAGGGTATTTCTTGCACTACTGATGATGGCATCAATCTTTCCGGCCGTGTCTCAATCAGGAATCACTGCCGAGAAGACGCGTGTGCTTATCATTCTCGACTGTTCCAATAGCATGTGGGACCGCTGGCAGAGCGATGCCAAAATCAAAGTGACGCAACAGGTTCTTCTTAAATTTCTCGACAGCGTAGCAAACCAGAACGAAATAGAGGTAGCTCTGCGTGTTTTTGGACATCTGAATAAAAACTCTTACGGCACACGCCTTGAAGTGCCTTTTGAGAAAGATAACAACTACAAGATTCAAAGCAAGATAAAAACCCTCGTCCCTAACGGAGCCTGCACTGCAGCCTCGGCATTAAGCAGTTCATTGAATGATTTCCCCGTCGCAGGCACATCACGTAATATTATACTGATTATCACAGACGGTATGGACGACTGCGATGGGAATATATGCGATGTCGCAAGGCAGGTACAGATGAGCGGTGTCATAGTGCAGACTTTTATTCTCGGAATCGGAGACAAGAAAGACTTCCAGCACAGTCTTGACTGTGCAGGTAAGTTTATCTATGTACCCAACGAGGAACAGTATACCGAGACACTATACAACATTTTCCACATGTCGGAAGAAAAAGCCCCTGTAGTGGTAAATGTTTATGACGAGACCAATCATCTTATCGAGTCCTCCATCCCTATAGCTTTTTATGATGCACAAACCCATGTTGTGAAATACTCAACAATCTACAGCATTGACAGTCGCTATACACCTGACACTCTGATTGTCGACCCCCTTGTAGAATACGACATAACACTCTTTACCAATCCTCCTATTTCCAGGAAAGGCATTCAGTTCAAGCCCGAGCAGGTCAATCAACTGAATTTCAATATCGAGCAAGGCTCTCTAAGACTTCGTACCGACGGCAAACGAGTCAATTACGCCGTACCGCAGTATCAGATACTTGTATACCAGAAAGGGGAACTTGTTGCCACTCAACTCATGGGAGAGCAACCAGAATATCTGAGTGGAAACTATGACTTGGAAGTTCTTACGACCCCACCCCTACGACTGACAGAAATTGCCGTTGTAGGTTCGTCAGCCACCGACCTTACCATTCCTACCCCAGGAGTGGCCAATATTAACAAACCCAAAGCGATCTCTTCCGGTGCCATTTTCGCTTTTAAGGATGGTATACTGACTCACGTGTGCGACCTGAACCCTAATAAGGTAAATGAAAGGCTACTACTAATGCCAGGACAGTACCAACTTGTCATCAAGCCCCAAAACAGCATAGAATACAATACTGTAAAGACGATACGTTTTGAAATAGACGCTGGCAAGACGACAAACATCAACCTTGCAAACTGAACAAATATGCTCAAACAAGAGCCCATAGATATGACAAAGGAAACCATCATCCGCAGAATAATCGGCATCACAGCACTAGTATTGTGGGTGGTGGCTATTGTGCCAAAATTTTTTCTTAGCGAAAACATGATGGTATGGCAATTGGACAACTGGGCTCTGCTATTTGCTCCACTACTCACGCTGGCATACATAGTGATGCTGGCTATACATATCGTCAAAGGAAAACACTGGATTGTCAAATTGTCTGTATGTATAAGTTGTGCTTTAATAATATGTGCCTGTATTGTTATGTTCTTTAGTTCTAGACATTGGCTCTACGTCAAAATATGGGGTAACAAAGACTATGTTGTATACAGCGAATATCGCGGTGCCATCGACCCAGACGAGTATGTGTTATATAAACGCAATGGTCTTTTGAACAAAAAAATGTATAATATCGGAGGCGGTTGGCGGGGCCAGTTAAGAAAAGTAGAGTTCACATTTTACGAGCCCCTCGATTTGATAAGAGAAGAGCGCGATGCAGTACCTTTTGATAGCGATAGTATATACCATATAACTGTGTATCATCGCCTGAGCGATGGACATTGCTACAGCCAAGAACAAAACGACTCATTACAAGCATTGATAAATAAACAATAATATAGATATAACAATGACCCACTACGAAATCAAATCAAGCAAAGAGTTGCGCGCCGGCATGGGCGAAGGCCTGGTAGAGGCTGGCAAGCGTAACAGCAATGTCGTCGCCCTGAGCGCCGACGTGAAAGGCAGCGTCAAGATGGACGGCTTCGCCAAGGAGTTCCCAGAGCGCTTCATCCAGTGCGGCATCGCCGAGGCCAACATGGTCGGCATCGCCGCCGGCCTCTCGCTCTGCGGCAAGGTGCCCTTCATCGGGGGCTTCGCCGAGTTCGTCACCGGCCGCGTCTACGACCAGATACGCCAGGTGGTGTGCTACAGCAA
>JAGADZ010000034.1 GCA_017613375.1 Bacteroidales bacterium
CAATTCGTCTGTAAGCCTACTTGCACCTATTCTAAAAATCTGATTAGAAATATTTTCTGTTTGTAATATTTTTTCAGCCAAACAGTAATATATGAGGGCTTCCGGCAGAGAAGAAATACCTCCAGCAGCCTTAAAGCCTGCATTTTTTTTATTTTTTTTACAAAAATCTCTTAAAGCCGACAGCATTGAAAAGGCAGCCACGGGAGTGGCTCCTGCGGCACCCTTGCCTGTGGAAGTCTTGATAAAATCAGCACCTGCTGAGAGTGCAAGGAACGTGGCATCATAAATCAATTCAGGGGTTTCGAGTTCGCAGGATTCTATTATCACCTTTAGGGTTTTATCACCGCATATATCCTTAGAATGCGCTATCTCGTCGAACACCTCCTGTCGTTCACCCTGTAGGAAAAGACCGCGGTTTATGACAATATCTATTTCGTCAGCCCCTTCATCAATGGCATAGCGGACTTCATCGAATTTGAGGGAGGAGGGGAGTTGTCCTGATGGGAATCCACCTGCCACAGAAGCAACTTTCAATGTATGGTTTCCGAGTGTTTTCTTGGCAAGAGAAACAAAATTCGGATATACACAGACTGCAGCAACAGTATTATTGCCTTGAATTGGAAGTTTCAAAGCAGCAGAATGGAGACAAAATTTCTCAACAGAAAGAGGACTGTCGGTTCCGCGAAGAGTGGTATTGTCAATACAGGTGAAAATATTCGACAGTCGTTCCTTTTCGTTTAAGTAATTGTCTGAAACAGATTTAGCAAAATTGTAAATCTTTTTGTATTCAGATTGTCCAAAAATAAAATCACTCTTCTGAGCCATGGTTCTTTTGATACATTTTTGCACATGATTCCTCGCAGAATTGTGCCGGTCTGCGGCTTTTCTTGACATCCGAAGAGATATATTTCATGAGGAGGTGTTTTTTATTAAACACCGAGGCGTTCATCTTCGAACGATTAGTCAAGAATTTTCTAAGGGCTGCCATCATACGGCGGTCTTTTTTCTCCATGATATCATTTGACATCAGAGATTGGCGAGAAGCGATGATCATATCTCTGATTGGTAGAGATATTGGACAGACTTCCTCGCAGCGACCACAGAGAGTGCAAGCATACAGGACGTGCAAATATGTCTCAAAAGTCTCGAAATAAGGGAGTACAATATTGGCAACAGGACCAGTGAAAACATTGTTGTAAGGCGTATTTCCTATTGTTTGCAATACCGGGCAAACATCGCTACAACGTCCACAGTTTACACATGTCAATGCAGGGCGAAGTGGTTTTTCTTGAAGGAATACTGTTCTACGATTGTCAACAATAAAAAGGTAATTGTTACAATTTGGTGAGCCCTTGAAAATAACCATGTCCTGATTTTCAGCTCCATTGGCATAGGTCACAATTTTGCGGTAAATATCTATCAAGTTGATATTTGGTAAAACACGGTCAATTGTTGTGAAGAAGATATTAGTGGTATTATTTGAGAGTTTCTGGAAACTATTGTTGGTTTGGTTGAGCAGAAGAAGAGAGCCTGTATCAGGGAGCAGCATATCTACATTAAAAAACTGGACATCGCCTGAATCTGTAAGCTCTATCTTTTCTTGTTTAAGGAAATATTTAAGACCTATTTCCCTGAAGATAGTGGAAGCGTTAATACTCGGAAGTCTTGCAGAGCGGACTTTCTGAGACTTGAAAATAATTCTGAGGTTATCAAAAACATCTTCATAGTCTGAAGCCCAGAAAACAGTATTATGTTTATTAACGAAATTCTTTTCGAATTTGTTTAATTCCTCGTCGAGATTCTCAATGGTACGGCAAAGTGCTGTACCAAGTTTGGAAGAGTCATTAGGATTTATATATGGATTTTTCAGTTCACTGTTGTCTAAACTGAAGATAGACGGCCCTTCGTTATGCTTGATAGCATTATCCGATAAATCAAGAAAATTGATATAGTTATCGTTATTCATTTATAGTTCAAGTTTATTGATTTTCTCGACGCGGCGTTGATGACGGCCACCTTCGAAAGAAGTATTGAAGAAAATATCAACCATTTTCAAAGCCAGTTCAGGACTGACGAAACGAGCAGGAAGAGATATTATGTTGGCATCGTTATGCTGACGTGCCAAAGAGGCTATTTCCTCGTTCCAACACAAAGCACAGCGAACATTAGGATATTTATTTACAGTCATCTGAACACCGTTTCCAGAACCGCAGATTACTATTCCACGTTTATAAACGCCATTATTCACAGTTGATCCGACTTTATGGGCATAATCCGGATAGTCCACACTGTCCTCTGAAAATGTGCCGAAATCCTTATATTCAAAGTTATGTTCAGTAAGATAGTTTTTTACAATTTCCTTGAGACCAAAGCCTGCGTGATCGGAAGCAATAGGAATTATTTCTTTCATAACATTGATATGTTTTTATTTGTGTGCAAAGTTACATATAATTATACGATATATAAAAAGGTAAAAATAAATTTTATTAACAAGTAATTATAAGTGTTTAATTAGAAAAATATTAACGTGTATAAATATGGTATTTTAACAATGTGTGTTAAAGATGGTGTAAATAAACTGTTGAAAGAAAAATGAAAAAATGATATTCCTGTTGAAAAAATAAAAATAGGTTAGTTTTTGAAAAAAAATACACAAATTTCAACAAAAATAAATCTTAAAATAGAGGTAAAATAAACATATATCCCTTCTTAACAAAAAACTGTTACATACAGAAAAATTACTGTGTTGATAAGTAACTAAAAAGATGAAAAACTAAAAATTATCCAATGATAAAATATGACAAGAATGTGGATAAATAATCCTTATATGATAGTAAAAAAAGGTAATTAACAGAATTAACACCGAAAATAATAAATCAATAAAATATTTAATTAAAAATCAATTTTTATTTCTTTATTGAATTTATTTTTAAAATTCCGTTGAAAAAACGTATTTTTGCAATAGTAAAAATACACTATATACAGTGTAAATAATTAGTTATTAGTTAAGAAGCTGTTTAAATTTAATTCAATGTTTTTCTTGAAGAACCTGAACGGCATATTTTTTACTGGGGTCAAGTTGCTCCCATTCAGTCGCGACTTCCTTTCTTTAGTTACAATGGAACCCCATTGTGCCTTCGGAAAGGCGAAAAAAACTGCTCGTCAATGTCAATAACAAAATTCATCAATCAAATTTAAACAGTTTCTAAGAAAATAATTTACGATTATGACTAACGAAGAATTAATCCATGAAATACAGAGACTCAAGTCTGAGAAGAATGCTGTAATACTTGGTCATTATTATCAAATTGATGAAATACAAGCTTTATCCGATTATGTCGGAGACAGTTTGGCACTTGCGCGTGAAGCTCAAAAGACAGATGCTTCGATAATTGTCTTCTGTGGCGTACATTTTATGGCTGAGACCGCCAAAATACTTAATCCGACACGTAAGGTGTTATTGCCGGATATGGATGCAAGTTGTTCGTTGGCAGAATCTTGTAATGGTGAAGATATTAGAAATTTCAAGAAACAGTATCCAGGTCATATTGTGGTGTCATATGTCAACTGCAGTGCTGAGGTTAAGGCAGAGTCCGATTTGATATGCACATCCGGTAATGCTGAGAAGTTGATAAATGCTTTACCACCTGAAACAAAGATTATTTTTGCCCCTGACAAGAATCTCGGTGGATATATCAATAGTAAGACCGGCAGGAATATGGTGTTGTGGAACGGGGTTTGCACAGTGCACGATTCTATGGAGGCAGAGAACATCCTAAAGATGAAAATTGCAAATCCAGACGCCGTCGTCGTTGCCCATCCAGAGTGTAACGGTGCAGTATTGAAAGTTTCTGATTTTGTCGGATCGACAAAGGCAATGTTGAATTACATAAAAGAATCCGGAAAAAAGAAATTTATTGTCGCGACAGAGGCTGGTATACTCTTTGAAATGAAAAAGAACAATCCCGACAAGGAGTTTCTTACTGTTTCAAATGGTGAAAAATGTGCGTGTGCCGAATGTGGTTATATGAAGATGAACACTTTAGAAAAACTATATAATTGTCTGAGAGATGAGAGTCCGGAAATCGTTCTGGATACAGAGTTAATAGAAAAAGCAAAGAGACCTATAGTAAGAATGCTTGATATGTCAGCACAATTAGGAATAATTAAATGATAGGGCAGAGTCAAGTATACAGTTTTTTGGAGGCTCATGAAATAAGTTTTGAATATTATGAGCATCCAGAGGCTCCCACGATAGAGATAGCCAAGCAGTTTTACCGTGGCGAAGGTACAACGCTGTGCAAGAATTTATTCTTTAGGAATCACAAAGGAAACAAACACTATCTTGTGATAATGGACAGTCGTCATGACATGGACATACACAAAATTGAGAAAATACTACATCAAGGAAAACTTTCATTTGCATCGTCTGAAAGAATGATGAGATACCTTGGAGTGACACCAGGGTCGGTAAGTCTGTTTAATTTGGTCAATGATGTAAACCATGAGGTAATATTGTTTGTCGATGAAGAGTTGTGGAGAGCAGAGAAAGTCAGTTTTCATCCAAATGACAATAGAGCGTCCCTTGTTATCAGCAGTGATGCGATGAAAAAGTTTATCAATGCTGTCGGAAATCGTTTCGAGACAATGAAACTATATGAAAACACTGACGAATGATACAGTTGATAACCTTTAAAAACTGTTGATATTGATATTTTATACAATCTTGATTGTTAATAACTTAAATATATGTTCCACGTGTAACATTTTTAAGAGGCAATGAGTGATGGGAAAAGACACAGGACTATACCGATTTTTATGCCCGAAAGGGCATGTCCGTTCAGGTGTATTTATTGTAATCAATATGTGATTACAGGTCAAGGATTGTCTCTTTCGGATGATGAAATAATAAAGACAATAGAGGAGAGGCTTGCAACAATAGGAGAGAATTGTGAAACAGAGTTGGGTTTTTTCGGGGGGACGTTTACGGGGTTGCCCATAGGCGAACAAGAGAGGATGCTTAAAATTGTGGAACCATATCTGAGTGGTGGGAAAATAAAATCAATCAGGTTATCGACGCGGCCAGACTATATAGACAAAAACGTTATAGCCCTGTTGAAAAAATATGGTGTCGGGACTGTGGAACTGGGCGTTCAGAGTTTAGACGATGAAGTGTTAAGGAAAACACGCAGAGGATATGATTCCCGATGTGTCTATGACGCCGTGGAGATGTTGCAGAAAAATGCGATAGATGTTGGGATGCAGATGATGATTGGGTTGCCGGGAGACAATAAGGAAAAAAGTATAAATACAGCGAGGAAGATAATAGAATGTGGAGCAACAAATACACGAATATATCCTACACTCGTGGTGAAAAACACTGTTTTGGCGACAATGTACGAGAGGGGAGAGTATGAACCGTTGACGCTTGACGAAGCAATAGAAATAACAAAACAAATCATGCCGATGTTTGAAGAGGCGGGTGTCACGGTTTTGCGTGTAGGGTTGCATCCAACGGAGGGGTTTATAAAGGGAAGTGATTATTTGGCCGGGCCATTTCATGTGTCGTTCCGTGAATTGGTGGAGACAGCGATATGGAGAGATATTTTGGAGAGAGAAATACAAAGTGTACAAGGAGACAATGCTGATACCGTTACAGTGACAGTGTCTCCCGATATGGTGAATTGGGCTGTCGGTTATCATTCAGCAAATAGAGTCTTTCTTGAGGAAAGATACAAGAGAGTGAAGTTTGTCACTGATGAGAAGATGGCCAAGAGAGATGTCAAGTTAAGCATAGAAACAACAAAGCATAATGAAAAGTATAGAAATAGAGGTTAAGGAACCTGTAAAGCTACTGGATTTGATTGTTAAGACATTCCCAGACAGCAGCAGGAGCAAGCACAAGGAAATATTGACACATCGTGTAGTGGTTGACTCGAGACGAATCAGCCAATATGATTATCCTCTCACTGCAGGTATGAAGGTGTTGATCGAAGGAGATGATGTTAAAGGCAAGCGAATGTTCGGGGATATGAAAGTGGTGTTCGAGGACAGGTATCTTATGGTTGTCGACAAACCCGTGGGACTGTTAAGCAGCAGCAGTAATCCTGATGATGTGACAGTGATTAGTGAGTTGAACAATTATTTCATACGCCGTCGTTCGCGTCAAAGAGCTCATGTGGTGCATCGTCTTGACCGTGACACTTCAGGCTTAATGCTTGTCGCCAAAACAAAAGAGGTGTCTATTATGCTTGAAAGAGACTGGAAAGGCCAGGTCTACGACCGTGCTTATGTAGCTGTAACGTGGGGGACGCCGTCACCAAGTGTGGGAACATTGAGGACGTGGTTGACAGATGGTGAGTTTTGTGTAGTATCGTCGGATACAGACAATGGAGGGAAGTTGGCCATAACACATTATAAGACTCTGAAGAAAAGTAATAAATATGCCTTGGTGGAGATGAGGCTTGACACAGGGCGAAGGAATCAGATAAGGGTTCAGTTCAGAGAAATAGGACATCCGTTACTAAAAGACCCCATGTATGGTTACAAAGATGATGCATCGCCGTTGAAGAGGCTGGGACTTCATGCCTACAGGCTCTGTTTCCATCATCCCGTGACGGGGAAGGATGTAGAGCTGGAGACCCCGATACCACAGGACTTTTTGGATTTGTTCGAGAAAAGAAATGTTCCGACAGATAATAAAAACAGGGTTAGGCACGTTATTAATAAAAATACAAAAGTAAAAAAGAGAGATGGAATATAATACAAAACGCGGTGATATGCAGTACCGCGAGTATGGCAGGAATGTGAAGAAGATGGTAGAATTTGTGTGTGGTCTTGAGGAGAGCGAGAAGAAGAATCAGGCTGTACGGTCGTTGGTGAATGTGATGGGATTGGTGTCGGGTTTGTCAATAAAAGACGATGTGTCGTATCATAAGTTGTGGGATCATTTGATGGTCTTGTCGTCGTTTCGTTTAGAGTCGGCATGGCCTTTTGGGCAAGAGGAACTTGACGCCTTGAAACAGCGTATGTCGGAGGACCACAAAGTCAACAGAGAGAGGCTTCACTATAAAAACAGCAATATCAACCGTCGTCATTATGGGGCGTACCTTGAGGCGATGATGAAGAAACTGAAAGATATGCCTGATGGTGACGAGTATGACGCACTTTCGATGCTGATAGCCCAGCAGGCAAAACGGTCTTATCTTGTGTGGAACGGAGAGCTCTCATCGGACAATATCGTTGTTGACCAGCTGGCTGAAACATCCGGAGACAGCAGAATTAAGGATAAGTTTCAGAACAAAAACATATATGTGTCGCATAATTCGCTTCCTACGGATGTGTCGCAGAATAACAAAAAACGCAAAAAGAAAAAGTAGACATGGCAACATTTGAAATAGAAGGAGGTCACAGACTTCACGGAACTATAACTCCGCAGGGAGCTAAAAACGAAGCTCTGCAGGTGCTATGTGCCGTAGTTTTGACGGATCAGCCTGTGGAGATAGAGAATGTTCCAGATATCAGGGATGTGAACCATTTGATAGAGTTGCTTAAACTGCTCGGCGTGAAGGTGACAGAACGTCCGTGGGAAGGAGTGGGAAGGAGTTTCGTTTTTCAGGCAGACGAGTTGAATCTGGATGTACTGTCCACTCCTGAATACTGTGCATTGGCATCAAGTCTTCGTGGAAGCATCATGCTTGCCGGTGCTCTGTTGGGTCGTTTTGGACGTGCTTTGATTCCTCAGCCGGGAGGCGACAAGATAGGCCGTAGGCGTATCGACACACATCTCATAGGACTGGAAAGCCTTGGCGCCAAGATTGAAGATTTTTCGCTTAGGGTCCCTTCGGAAGACGGAAGCAGAAAAGGAAAGAGTTATGGGGGATATCAGCTATCGGTGTCAGATAGGCTTAAAGGGTGCTATATGCTTCTTGACGAGGCCAGTGTTACAGGTACTGCCAACATCATTATGGCTGCGGTCATGGCGAAAGGTTCGACAACAATAATGAATGCTGCGTGCGAACCGTATATCTATCAGCTGTGTGACATGCTGAACAGAATGGGTGCGAGGATTTCCGGAGTACGTAGCAATTTGCTCACCATTCGTGGTGTTTCCTCTCTCGGCGGGACGAAGCACAGGCTACTGCCGGACATGATCGAGGTGGGCAGTTTCATAGGTATGGCAGCGATGACCCAGTCAGACCTGACGATAAGCAATGTAGCTTTGCAGCACTTGGGTTTGATACCGCAGGTGTTTCGCAAACTTGGTATAGAAATCTGGCAGAGAGGAGATGATTTGTATATCCCAGCCCAGGAGGTATATGAGATAGACCGATTTATCGACGGTTCCATCCTGACGATTGCCGATGCTCCATGGCCCGGATTCACACCGGATTTGATTAGTATCGTTCTCGTGACTGCCATTCAGGCACGCGGCAGTGTCTTGATTCACCAAAAGATGTTCGAGAGCCGTCTGTTCTTTGTTGACAAGCTTATTGATATGGGTGCCCAGATTATTCTGTGCGATCCTCACAGGGCCACAGTGATAGGTCTCGCCCGTGAACATTCACTCAGAGGGACACACATGGCATCGCCCGACATCAGGGCCGGTGTCGCACTGCTGATTGCCGCCATGGCAGCGAATGGAGTAAGTTACATCGACAATATCGAGCAGATAGACCGAGGTTATCAAGAAATCGACCGCAGGTTGAACAGTCTTGGTGCGAGAATTACAAGAATTGGTTGAAAAAAATAGCTGTATGTTTGATATTTTTCATTTTTTCAAAGAAAAGAAGATTCCTAATACTTTTGCACCGCTGAGGACAGATATGCACTGCCATCTGTTACCTCAAGTTGACGACGGCAGCAAATCGCTGGAGGAGTCCTTGGGAATGTTGGAGACGATGAAAGCTGTCGGTTTCGAAGAGGTGCGACTGACTCCGCATTATCAGGTTCCACGCTTTCCGAACAAAGAGGATGATATTATCAGGCGTTTCGAGAATTTCTGTGCCGAGGTTGATGCCAGAAAAGGCGACAAGGATTTGCCTGTAATGAAGGGGGTGTCCGGCGAGTACAGGATTGACTCAGGTTTTCGCGGGCGCATAGAAAACAAAGAGGAGATGCTGACTTTTCGTTTCGCCGACGAAAAGAAAGGTTCAGAGAAAGGTCTTCTCTTGGTGGAGCTATCGCTGCATCAGCCGTATATGGGAATAGAGCAGGTGATGTTCGACCTCCAGATGGCGGGCTACGACGTGGTTCTTGCACATCCTGAGAGATACCCATATTACGATAGTCATAGTTCCGAATTGGAACAGCTGAAAGAACAGGGTGTTTATTTTCAAGCCAACATATTGTCCCTGGATGGTTTCTATTCTGAATCGGCGAGAAAGAAAGCATTCGACTATATTGAGAACGGATGGATAGAGTTTTTAGGCACAGACATGCATAATCCAATGTATGCCAAAGCGCTGCAGCATGCCGCATGCAGCAAGAAAATAATCCAGCTCATAGAAAAAGAGGAGTTTGAGAATAAAAATTTAGTCAAAGAATAATCCATTGTTTATAAGAGAAGTATAAAATGAATATCTTAGATGCTATTTCCCCAATTGACGGACGTTACCGTTCCAAATCAGAGCCTTTGGCACGCTTTTTCTCCGAATCCGCTTTGATTCGATACCGTGTAAAGGTTGAGATAGAGTATTACATTGCTTTGCAGAAAGAACTCGGACAAGGGACCGAGTCATTGCCCGAGGAGGCGTTGCGTTCCATATACAAAGAATGGGACATTGTC
Source organism: Bacteroidales bacterium (assembly GCA_017613375.1). GTDB lineage: Bacteria > Bacteroidota > Bacteroidia > Bacteroidales > P3 > Colimorpha. The sequence continues at coordinate 9,788 of JAGADZ010000034.1, forward strand.
TCGGCAGAGCGTGTCAAGGAGATAGAGAAGACCACGAACCACGATGTCAAAGCGGTGGAGTATTTCATCAAGGAAAGACTCGATGCCATGGGCCTTGGTACACCCCGAGAGCTTGTTCATTTCGGTCTCACTTCCCAAGATATCAACAATACTGCTTTCCCAATGATGATGAAGGAGGCCCATGAAGAGGTCGTGAGGCCAGCCTATGAGGCGTTGATAGAAACCCTTGAGGGCATGGCTCGTCAGTGGAGGGAAATCCCCATGCTCGCCCATACGCACGGCCAGCCTGCGTCACCTACGGCATTGGGAAAAGAGTTGATGGTTTTTGTTTACAGGATGAGGGAGCAGCTTGCCGCATTGGACGGTGTGCCTTTTACAGGAAAATTCGGAGGCGCTACCGGTAACTATAATGCCCACAAGGTTGCCTATCCCGATATCGACTGGCGTCGTTTCGGCGACCGTTTCCTTCTGGAGAATTTGGGTCTTCGCAGACAGCAGTTCACCACTCAGATAGAGAACTACGACTATCTTGCTGCGTATATGGACGGTCTGCGTCGGATGAACACCATCTTGATTGACCTTTGCCGCGATATCTGGACTTATATTTCCATGAACTATTTCCGTCAGCGTATCAAAGCTGGCGAAGTTGGCAGCTCGGCCATGCCTCATAAGGTCAATCCTATAGATTTCGAGAATGCCGAGGGCAATTTCGGTGTAGCCGACGCCCTCTTCACCCATTTCTCGATAAAACTGCCCATATCGCGTATGCAGCGTGATTTGACCGACTCCACGGTTATACGTAATCTCGGTGTTCCGTTGGCACACTCTTTAGTAGCCTTGCAGTCGTTACAGAAAGGTCTTGGCAAGCTGTTGCTCAACGAGGCGAAGTTGCATGAGGACTTGGAGGATAATTGGGCCGTTACTGCTGAGGCCATCCAGACGGTGCTCCGCAGTGTGAATTACCCCAATCCATACGAGGCTTTGAAGCAGCTCACCCGCACCAACGAGCATGTCACAGCCGAAACCATGTCGTCGTTTATCGACGGCCTTGACGTGTCGGACGAGGTAAAAAAACGTCTGCATGCCATCACACCGCATAACTATCTGGGCTATGCTTTAGACTTGGATTAAGGGTGTCATAATATGACAAATTGAAAAGAGGAATAACATACAAGCTGTTACGAAGCCGCCCGTTGATGTTGGCGGCTTTCGTTGTTTGTGCGGCCATGGCGGCATTGTTCACCATGGCCACGGCGCTCAGTGTGACCGATTTCCTTCAGCTCATCTTTCCTTCCGGCGAGTCGTCGGCTCTCAGCGTGTCACAAGCCAATCCTGTGGAGAAACTGCTTTCGGGAGTGTATGATATGTTGATTGAGCAAGGTCCCATGCGTGCCCTGTTGCTGTATGCCTTTCTGCTTTTCGGGCTTTACGGGTTCAAGAACATCTGTTCTTACCTGTCGTCAGTCAGTTTCGCGAATGTAAAAATCAGTGCATTGAGAGATGTACGCAACGACCTTCATAAATCAGCCCTTGCCTATCCTTTCAGCAGATGGTCAAATCAGCAACAGGGGCAATGGTTATCCTATATGAGTAACGATATTGTCGAATATGAAGCCAATGTATTGGACAGTATCCAGATGCTGGTACAGTCGTTGCTTACCATGCTGATATATGTCTTCATGTTACTCTATCTTGATTGGCGAATGACATTGTTTGTGGTGTTGATAATGGGCATAGGTGCCGCACTGCTTTCCGTAAGTCGCAGGCTAAAGCGTCAATCGCGGCAGCTGCAGGCTCTTAACGGAGAACTGCTGTCCACCACACAAGAGACATTGGAATCGCTCAAAGAGATTAAGGCGGCAACGGCCATAGACTATGTCAATGAGCGTCAGCGGCGTCAAAACATTCAATTCACACGCCGTCGTATAGGCATCTACAGACGTATCTATGCCGCATCGCCTATAAGTGATTTCGTCGGTAATGTCATTGTTGTACTCATCCTTGTTCTCGGTGCGCAGCGTGTGCTTGGAGATTCGGCATCGTTGTCTCCAGCCCTCTTTGTCTCATATATAATGATTTATGTCCTTCTTCTGACTCCTATCAAGGAACTGAGCAATGCTATCGCCCAGCTGAAGAAAGGACGTGGCATAGAAGAGCGGTTAAGTGATGTCCTTGAAACGCCTGATGCCTGTTCTGCCGCAGAAACCACCTCTATTGACGGCAATGCAATAGAGAGTGTTGAGTTGCGTGATGTAAGTTTCTCGTATGGTGATGTGAAGGTCTTGGAACACTTGAATCTTGAGCTTCCCATGCATTGTCACACAGCAGTAATAGGGGAGAGCGGTTCGGGCAAGACGACCTTGGGGCGTTTGCTTGTGGGATTGCTGCAGCCTCAAAGCGGCGAAGTGCTCTTTGACGGCAAGCCTACGACAGAGTCGATGCGTGCAGGCCGTGTAGCTTATATTCCTCAGGAGCCGATGCTTTTCAACGACACCATAGAGTCCAACATCCGTTTTGGACGCAACCATATCAGTGACGAAGATATTAATGAGGCCATCCGTATGGCCCAGTTGGAGCCGTTGATTGGCAGTCTCCCTGCGGGGTTGAAGACGTTTATCGGTGATGACGGAGGACGGTTGTCAGGAGGAGAACGCCAACGCATAGCCATTGCCCGTGCTCTGGCAGGGAACCCCTCAATAGTTGTCATGGACGAGGCTACTGCGGCGCTGGATGCCGCCACAGAGCAGCATTTCAGCGAGGCTGTGCGTGAGGCCATGCAGGATCGCACGATGGTCGTCATTGCCCACAGGTCCTCGACAATAGACAAGTGCGACCATGTCTTCAGTATAGAGAGAAAGGAGTTTGTGCGATGAAAGTGCGTTATTTCCTTTTTCTGTTCTTTTCATTGTTGTGGTTCTCGGCAGTGGCCGATACTATTCCGCTGCAGGCTACTTTTGTGTCGGCACGTACCGTTGAACTCTCTTGGACACAGATTGCACCGGGGGTCCAGACGGCAGTTTTCCGTCAGTTCCCCGGAGAGGCAGTTCCTACGCAAATAGCGACGGTGACCACGACACAATACACCGACAGGCATCCGCGGAGTGTCTGCAGCGACACGGTCCGCTATAGTGTTGTACAGACCGTGGGTGGCGTTGATTGCCATGGTTCTGCAGCCGTTTTTGTCAACGACCCAGATCCGACAGCTGTAGCCGAATGGGGCGTTGTCACTGTAGACGAGGCCACACAGACAATCGTCCTAAGATGGTTGCCGAGTCCCGACACGGACATTATGGGGTATCTTATCTGTGCAGGCTCCCCGAGTATAGTTATTGATACCGTTTTCGGCAAGGAGAACACACAATACAGTCCTTCCCAGTATGAAGTCACCCAGGAGTATTATTTCCGTATCTGTGCTTTTGATTCCTGCCGTCAAGCCGCTGCACTTACAGAGGCCTGCAACAATGTGGTTCTCGTACTGAATAGTGAAGACTGCAGTAGAACTATCAATGCGACATGGAGTCAATACCGGAATATGCCTGGAGGTGTTGACCGTTACGAGCTATGGGTCAGCGAGGATGGCGGTCCATACAGGAAAATGGCACAACGGAGCGGCAACGAGAGCACCGAAGCGTCGTTTGATGTAAGCGAAAGCACAATGGCTGTAGAGGTTTATGTCAAAGTTATAGCAACGGGCGGAGGCTCCGAGGCTTTGTCAAACAGGGTAGGGGTGACTTTTTCCACATCCGAGAGGCCTGCCTATCTGTATTTACGCAAAGTCACTGTTGCCGACGATGGTCTTTCTGTAGAGATTATAGGTCAGACAGACCCTGCTTTTAACAGCGACGACTACCGTGTTTACCGTTCCGTTGACGGCAATCCGCGCACCGTTATCGGGCATTGTGCCCCGGAAAGCGACGGTACGCTGCGGTGGAGCGATTATGCTGTTCGTCCGCAAGAAGAAATATGCACCTATTGGTTCGGTGTCACCGACGGATGTGGGCGAAACGAAGTCTTCACACAGCAGGGTACCTCTCTGTCGGTAAACATTTTCGAGCAGGGCGAAAATGTCCGGTTGCAGTGGAACGCTTACGATGGCTGGACAGGGACCACCTCCTACGAGATACTTCAAAGTCCGTTGGACAACGACTTGTGGCATCTGTCGGGCACCACGACGGCACAAGAATTAGTATTAGCAGTATCCGATGAAGGTCCCCAGAAATACAAGTTGATAGCATATGAAGGCGCCAACTCCACCTATCTGCGTTCCGACAGTCTGCAGAGTGCCGTGGTCTTTCACCGTCCTCATACCGATTTGTGGATTCCCAATGCTTTTACGCCCAACGAGTCCACTAATTCCACATTCAAGCCGTCGTTTATTTACATCGACCCCACGGACTATTCATTGATTATTTACAACCGTCAGGGAGCGGTAGTGTTCGAAAGCCATGACCCCTCCGAGTCGTGGGACGGCCGATACAGAGGCAGTGTCCTCCCTCCGGAGGCCTATGTCTACATCATCACCTACAGGCAGAACGACGGCACCATGCAGTATAAGAAAGGCATTGTTTTAATTGTCGAATGATTTAAGAAAAGAAAAACTAACTACTGATGAAGGTAGCAATACATATCAAGAACAACACAGAGGAGCACCTGAATGGTCGCAAAGCCCTTGAGAAGGCCCTCTCGCAGCGTGGCATCGAAGTCATTAACAACTGGGATGCCAGCCAGCATGTCGACATTATGATTTCCATTGGTGGAGACGGTACCCTGCTCAACGCCGTTCACCAGATAGGCCGTTGCGGCATTCCTGTAGTAGGTATCAATTTCGGGCATCTTGGTTTCCTTACCACTGCTGGTCGGGAAGATATCGACAAACTCGCCGATTGCCTAAAGGAGGGTCGCTACACGATAGAGCCCCGCACAATGTTATATGTGACAGTTTATGCCGATGGGAAAATCCAACAACTGAGTGCTTTGAACGAGGTCTATCTCCATAGGCTTGACACCAGTCCTTTGCTGCACACCCAGGTGGAGGTCGACAATGACATGGTAGCCACCTATGTTGCCGACGGTATCATCGTGGCCACTCCCACAGGTTCCACGGCATATTCTCTCAGCTGTGGAGGTCCCATTCTGGCTCCCGGTTCAGGGAGTCTGGTGCTTACACCTATAGCGGCACATACGTTGACACAGCGTCCCGTAATCCTTTCCGACGAAGTACATCTTCGTCTCCGTGACGAGGAGACCGATGTGCGATATACGCTCGGTGTGGATTCGTATGTCTGCACCCTTTCAGGCGACAGCATAATTGAAATTCAGAAAGCCGACTACTGCACCCGCCTTGTCCGTATCGAACACCAAAACTTTTTCTCCGCCATACGCGAGAAACTGATGTGGGGCATGTAGTGTATTTTCAATTGGCTGAATCACATCAAATTATATATTGTCGTATCGCAAAAAGATATATTTTTGTATATTTGCAAATCAAAATACTATTATTATGAAAAAAATAATATCCTTTTCTTTGTTTTGTCTTATGGCATTCGCTCTGTGTGTCGGAGCAATGGCACAGGACGAAGTTGTCATCAACAATGACGATGGAGTGGCGATAAAGTACAGTCTTTCAATAGACGGTGATAATTATTATGCCACTGTGGTCTCGAATTATTACTCTGGCCGTGTTGTGGTGCCTCCAACAGTGACCTATAATGGACAAACATATATAGTCAATTCGGTTGGAAGTCTCGCATTTGGGAATCGCCCCAACCTAACCTTTGTTCATCTGCCTTATACAATAGGAGAGTTGTCCACGACAGCGTTTAAGAATAGCAACAGTCTCGACACATTGCGTCTTGATGCAACCAATGTACCACACATGTCGTTCTATAATGTCGTGGGTATGTTCGGCCAGCAGCTTTCCCAAACAGTTCATGTGATTGTACCAAACGGAACATTAAAATACTACCGTGCTTTCGACTGGCGGCGTATACCGCACCTTATGACCGACAACTCGGAGACGATAGTTGTCATGCCTCCCTCACCAAACATCTTGGTGATGGGGAATCCAAATACCACAGTAGACCATAAGTTCTATTTTGAAATAGGCGACACAATGGTGGCGGAGCTTTCACATGATAATAACGAGTTGAAAGACACATTGTTTTTTGGATGGAGTACAGGCAGTCTTAACTATGTTTTGTATTATGATGTCACCGCAAGCGACACCGTGACCGCCTTTTTAGACCGCATGGCTTTCGACAGCCTAAATGTGAACGTGGTCAGCACACCTGTCAGTGTATTTGGCAGAATGGGTTATTATGAAGGCACCTCCCATTATTTTGTCCCAGCTGGGGGTAATTCGTCGCCATTGTTTGCCAACGGTATATGGATTTGCGGGACAGATGCCAACAACATATCCCGTGCCGCCATCTCAAAATTCAATCTTCCAGACTTCTTGCCGGGGCCGCTGCGTTTGTCCGATGCCTCCACAGACATCGCCACTTGTCGTGCCTATAACAAGATTTGGTCGGTGTCACGAGAGGAAATTGACAATTTCATCGCCAATGTCGGTACGTCAGGATACACTATCCCCGACAATATCCTCACATGGCCGGGCAATGGTCCCGAAGGCTACGCCGAACAGTTGGCGCCATATTATGACGCCAACGGCGACGGACGCTATGACCCGCATAACGGCGACTATCCGTTGATTCGTGGCGACCGTATGCTTTTTGCCATCTTCAATGATGCAGCATCCCATTTCGAATCCGACGGTCAGTCGATGGGTCTCGAGATTCATGTCTCAGTATACGCTTTCGACGAATTGAACTATGCTTCGATGAACAATACGGTTTTTGTAAATTACAAGATATTCAACCGTTCTTCCGAAACTTTCCGCAACTCCTATTTAGGCGCTTTTACCGATATCGACCTTGGATACGGATATGACGATTATATAGGCTGTGATGTCAGACGCGGTATGTTCTATGCCTATAATGGTAAAGAAGTAGACGGACCTGGACCGGGCTGTTATTACGGTGTTCCGCCGGCACAGGGGTGCATTTTTCTTGGCGGTGCCACACTTACGCCCGACGGCATGGACAATCCCCGAATCGACATCGACAAGATGCGTCTTTATTACCCCACAGCACTTGAGCAATATTTGAGAGACAATGGCACCTATGACACCGTCAGACTCAATGCCGATGCCGACATGTATTATCCAGATGCGTGGTATTTTGTTGCTGACGACACTATTGGGAACAATGCTATCAACGGATTAGGGTTCGGTAACAATATCGCCGACGATGAGCGTATAGGCATGAGCCGCTTCGTTTATTATGAAAACAGTACGAATACCATTAATGGAGAACCTGTGTCGGACAATGACTATAGCAATTATATGAGAGGTTTTTGGAAAAACGGCCAACATATGAAATATGGCGGCAATGGTATCAGCACGGATGTTTCCGAAATTGACTGCAACTTCATGTTCCCTGATGACAGCGACCCTCTCCATTGGGGTACCAACGGTGTAGTGCCTGACGCAATGTATAATCCTGACAGCTGGAATGAGATAACTGCAGGCAACTCTCCTGGCGACCGTCGTGGACTTGGCTGCAGCGGTCCTTTCACTTTTGAAGCCGGCACAGTTCAAAATCTCGACATCGCCTACACCACCGCTATCGGAACTACCACGGCGTGGTCATCGGTCACGGTGCTGAGAGCTCTGGCCGATGAAGTCCGTAACCAATTCGTCAACGACACGACCTACAGCGGACGTCCGTTCACTTACATGCCTTATTCGGCACCTATTGTTGGCATAACTGAACCTTCGGCACCGCAGATGAGGGTCTATCCCAACCCGGCGACGAATACTGTCACGGTAAATTTCGCAGGCCGTATTGGTGGCGAAATGGCACTGTATGATATAACAGGACGCATAGTCAAACGTCTCCATGCAAACGACAGTACTATTAGCTTTGATATCTCCGACCTGCCTTCAGGGGTCTATTTCCTTCGTGCCCAAGGTTCTGTGGCACGCATCGTGAAACGCTGATAACGTTTCGTAGGTTATCTAAACAGGGGGATGCTGATTTGTTTGGCATCCCCTTTTCGTTTTGGGGGTCGGCATGCGGCCGAGGGAGGTTAAAAATTTTTTTTTCCTAAAGTACATTTCCTTTCGTTAAAGCTTACTTCTACTTTTCTTTTACTAAAGGTTTCTTTCCACTTTTCTTTTTGCCAAAGTTTATTCCACTTTTCTTTTACCGAATGTCTCTTTCCACTTTTCTTTTTGCCAAAGTTTATTCCACTTTTCTTTTACCGAAGCCTAAAAGAAAAGTTGCAAAAGAAAAGCGCTTTTCTGGGCTCTCCCAAGGAACGCGGCTCCGGGCGACGGAAATCATCGTCGCGGGACAGTGTGACGCGGGAACTCGCAGGCCTGTCCTACCTTTTTTACTTTTTCCGTAAGGACATCACTACTACATTATTTACAAGCTTGAGAAGGTCCCCTTGCTCAGACACCTCGCGTCTTGTACACCGCCCCGCTCGTGATTTCCTGTCACCCTCCGACTAAGCGACAACAGACAAAGGACTTTTGCTTCTGTCGTACTATGATGCAGGGCTTCGCCTGTTTGGGGTCGGCTTTCTTTGTTTTTTGGGGTCGGCCTTCGGCCGAGAAATTATACAAATTATTCAAAAATTTTAAAAAAATTTTTTTTTTCTGATGGTTGTTGTTGTGGCGTACCTTCGGCACGCTTGTCTTTCTCGTCTGTGGTACCCTACACTGCGCCTTCGGCTTAGTGCAGGGCTATTAGGATATCGTGCTTTCAGCACGAGGGGGGCACCCTCCGACTAAGCGACTTTCGATGTGGGACGTTGGGGTCGTCGTACTATGATGCAGGGCTACGCCTGTTTGGGGTCGGCCTTTTTTTTCTCTTTGGGTCGGCCTGCGGCCGAGAAATTATTCAAAAATCTTATTGAAAATCTTTAAAAAATCTTTTTTTTAGATTCGGAGGGGTCGGAATAATCGGAGTAATATGAATAATCGGAGGGGTCGGATGGGATAGGGTTTATAGGTGGGATATGTGAAAAAAACAGGCAGCCTGACGGGGATGCCTGTTTCCATTATTAATCCATAAAACTAAATAGTAACCAATTGCTTATATGAATAATGGCAATAAAACTATTTCTTTTTTCTGAATGCAAAATTAGTGAGAAACGGAAATATGGGGAGTAGCGAAAAGTTGGTATTTTATGAGTGGCGTTAGCTAAAGATAGTTATATGCGTGTTTTTTCGGCTTTGGCAAAATGTTGTTGCCCTCGGGGACGAGGGCGTACCAGTCGTGGATGAGGGTGTGCCATGTCCTACCTTATATCTACAGGTGGACATTGGTAGTTAGTGAACTCATCCCATCCACTCTCAGCCTGATATGCCGAAATAGCATTGCATGGTACATAAACGGGGATATTCATATCAATTCCGTCAAAACAGTCTTTCCTCAACAGTGGTGGGACTTCGTTCCATGATGTGATTTTTGTGAGACTGCTGCAATTAGAGAATGCCCTTTCGCCAATCGAGGATACGGAGCCCCCGATGGTCACCGAGGTTAAACCGCTGCATTTATAGAACGCAGCGAAGCCAATCGAGGTGACGGAGTTTGGGATGGTCACCGAGGTGAGGCCGCTGCAACCAGCGAACGCTAAGTAGCCAATCGAGGTGACGGAGCCCCCGATGGTCACCGAGGTGAGGCCGCTGCATTTATAGAACGCATTGTCGCCAATCGAGGTTACGGAGCTCCCGATGGTCACCGAGGTGAGGCTGCTGCAATCTTCGAACGCAAATTTGCCAATCGAGGTTACGGAATTTGGGATGGTCACCGAAGTGAGGCCGCTGCAACCAACGAACGCCTCGTTGCCAATCGAGGTTACGGAGTTTGGGATGACCGTATTCATACACCCAGCAATCAGTGTATTAGTTGAGGTTTCAATAATGGCATTGCATTTTCCACGGCTATCATATACAGTATTGCCGCTTTCAACTATAATCGAGGTGAGGCCGTTGCAACCAGCGAACGCAATGTTGCCAATTGAGGTGACAGAGTTGGGGATGGTTACCGAGGTGAGGCTGCTGCATTCAAAGAACGCCCAGTCGCCAATCGAGGTTACGGAGTTTGGGATGGTCAGCGAGGTGAGGCCTCTGCAACCCCTGAACGCACCGTTGCCAATTGAGGTGACGGAGCCCCCGATAGTCACCGAGGTGAGGCTGCTGCAATCATCGAATGCCATTTCACCAATTGAGGTTACGGAGTCCCCGATGGTCAGCGAGGTGAGGCCGCTGCAACTAGCGAACGCATTTTTGTAAATAGAGGTGACGGAGTTTGGGATGGTCACCGAGGTGAGGCCGATGCAATTAGAGAACGCCCTTTCGCCAATCGAGGTTACGGAATAGGTGGTGCCTTTGTACGTCACTGATGAGGGTATCTCAAGACTACCTGTAGGTTCTGTGTATCCTTGGTATGGATTATTTTTATCATACCCTGGATATGTGACAGTCACACTGCTACCACTGATTTCGTAGTACAGCGTCTGCCCCGTGGAGCATACGGCGGAGAAGTCGTAGGCAAAGACGCTCTGCGGGAGGGCGAGGGTCAGCAGGAGGGCGGCGAAAAGGGATAGTCTGTGTTTCATAATGTCTATCTTTTTTGTTGTTACTCACTCACAACGTCTTTCAATATGTCCTGTCGCCCGCCCGCACCCGATACAGGATTACATTTATCCCGCCGCGGCTCCGGTCAGAACGACACTGCAAAAATACAAATTATATTTTATTTGGCGAAATATTTTTTCCTCCACCACACATAAAAGGTTCATCCGCTAAATGGACAGGTGGCATCGTGTAGTGAAAGCAGTTTTGGACTTTACCTTTTTCTACTGGCTTCTGTTGTTGCCCTCGGGGACGAGGGCGTGCCGGTCATGAGGAGAGGAAGAATCTGTAAAAAGGGTGGAGGACCGTGGGTCCGAATACTTTGACACCATTGTCGTCAAGGGTAGGGCCTATGCTGAAATAGGGCCTTCCGAAGAAAAGCTCCGCTTCGGCCTGGCGGCGCGAGGGTTCATCGATATGATATTCGCTGAACTTATGCCGCAACTCGGGACGGAGCTGCGAATGAAAGGTGGGGACCGCTGAGAAGACCTCCACAAAAGCTCTTATGCCTACGCGACGATGCACCACATCGGCAAGTCCATAAAGATACAATGCATCGATGCCTGCATCATAGGCTACACTCAGAAGAGCGTCGAAACTGTTTTGCATCATGTGCTTTTCGACATCGTAACAGGAGACGATGTCATTCACTTCAGGGATCAGGGGAGAGAGCTCCTCGAGGAACTCCTGGGCCTGCATCCTCAAATGCTGCCTGTTCGAGGCATAGGGCGTCGCCAAATCATAGGCACGCACTAAAGCATAAAGGTTGTTTGAAGGGGTCATTTTTGAGGTATGAGGTATGAAGTTTGAGGTATGAGGTATGAAGTTTGAGGTTGGTAAAGTTTAAAGTTGAAAAAAGTTTTTGTTTTCGTAAAAAAATTGTTTTGTTATAAAAAGATGGCGGCAGGGGGTGCCGCCATCGTGTGTAGAGAAGCTTAGAGTGTTTAGAGGGTGATGCTGCCGAGGTAGGCGGAGTCGCTTGCCTCGCTGGCATCCTGACGGCGGAAAGCCAAGTAGACCTCCACGGTGTCGCCAGTCCATGCCGACGGGAGCGCCATGCTGTAGGTGCGGTCGGAACGCACCGCAGCCTCGAGATTGTAGACGGCCTGGTTCTTTGCGGTGTTGAACACAAGTACCATGGCCTGGTCTTCGGCTTTGGCATTGCCTACGCCAGAGTTGTCGGTCCACTGGAAAGTGAGGTCCGAACTGTCGTTGCTTGCCGACGGACTGTAGGGGAGGTCGACATTGCCTTTGGAGAGGACGAATTTCTGGTAGTTGACAGAGAAATTGGGATAGGTGCCCGAGACACCATCGGTGTGGTTGACCTTGAGGGCATAGTCGGACTCTGTCATATCCACTGCGAGACATTTGAAGCCCACCTTGATGAAGCCATAGACACGTGAGATGAACTTCATGAGCAGAGCGAAGCGAGCGCGTTCTGCGAGTTGAGCCTGCGTCTTGGGGTCGTGGATGCTAAGGGCTTTAGAGCGGATAACAGCCTTACCCTTCCAAGAGGTTCCAACAACCGGGCCGACTTTTCCTGAAAGTCCGCCCAGAATTCCTTGATTTAATTTAGCCATAACTTTTTTTGAATTTAAAGGTTTATTAATTTGGTTTTGTCATTTCATTCGGGGTTTCCGGATTGGTGCCTTGGAGTGACGGTCCTCGGTGGCGGTGGTTTGACGGAGGTTCGCGGCCGATCGCATCCCCTTGCCTCCCGGTCTTTCCCTGCCGTCCATCCTCGTAACGTCACGGCCTTGGAGCAACCCTTTTTCCCCTCTTGAAATTCGATACAAAGGTACGACTTTTTTCAAATACGACATCCCAAAATGAGCAGCAATGACGAGGAATGGATAGTTGTGACGAGGTGTGAGGTAAGAGGTTTTTTTTGGGGGTCGGCCTGCGGCCGAGGGAGCTGCGGAAGTCGAGTGCAAAGTCAAACTTGTTTGAACTCTGCCGAGATGAAGCAGCGTTGTCGGCAGAGCCGACGGCACACCAGACGTAGTCAAATCTTTAAAAAATCTTATTGAAA
>JAGADZ010000035.1 GCA_017613375.1 Bacteroidales bacterium
ACGGCTATGGCTTGCAACAGCTTTACGTGGTATGGAACTACCTATTCCGCTACTGGCGACTATGTGCGGACGTGGCAGTCCACGCTCCCAGGGGGCTGCGACAGTACTGTGACGCTACACTTGACGGTTAATCCGATAGCGGTGCTGATCCATACACCCGACACCACTATTCTAATCGGAGGAAGCATCACACTGCATGTGAACAATATCGATAACGTCACCTGGTACGATTCAAATGGAAATATCCTGTCTACAACCGACAGCATAGTCGTTTCCCCGACAACACCTACCACATACTATATTGCAGGTTTCAACCAAGACACTAGTATCGCACTGAACGGTGATTTTGAAGCCGGGAATGTTAATTTTACAAGTGGGTATACCTATACCAGCAATTTAGTTCCTGAAGGCAAATACTATGTCGGTCCCAATGCACACAATTATCATTCTGGCTTTCCTAATTGGCCAGACCACACCACCGGGAACGGCAACTATATGATTGTCAACGGGACAATATCCAACGGCGTTACAGTGTGGTCTCAGACCGTTCCCGTAACACCCAATACCGACTATGATTTCTCCGCATGGGTCTGCAACGTATCTCTGGGCAATCCTTCCAATGTGGCATACCTGCAATTCAGCATCAACGGTGTGCAGCTTGGCAATATATTCCATTGTCCTGCATCACTCTATACCTGGGAGCAGTTCTACGAAGTGTGGAATAGCGGAGACAACTCTTCCGCCACTATCTCGATACTAAACTTGAACACTTCTCCTTCCGGCAATGATTTCGGTATCGACGACATTAGATTCTCAGCATTGACGAGTTGCATCGGCTATGACTCAATACATGTAAACGTGCAGTCGGTTTCACACACTTATATCGATATCTGCGAAAATCAACTGCCATATATATGGAACGGTAACACTTTCACAACAGAAGGAGAATACAATGTTCCAATACCTAACCCTTCTGGTATTGACAGCATAGCTACACTGCATCTGACGGTTAACCACAGCACTACTGGCGACACCACGGCTGTTGTGTGCGACAGCCTTACTTGGTGGAACACGAATTACACGAATTCTACGAATACGCCCACTCATGTCTACACTAATGCCGCTGGATGCGACAGTACCGTTACGCTGCATCTGACGGTTAACTACAGCACTATTGGCGACACGACGGCTATTGTGTGCGACAGCCTTACTTGGTGGAACACGAATTACACGAATTCTACGAATACGCCCACTCATGTCTACACTAATGCCGCTGGATGCGACAGTACTGTTACGCTGCATCTGACGGTTAACCACAGTTCATCTGGCGACACCACGGCTGTTGTGTGCGACAGCTTTACTTGGTGGAACGCGAATTACACGAATAGTACGAATACACCTACTCATGTCTATGCCAATGCCGACGGTTGCGACAGTACCGTCACGCTGAATTTGACGGTTAACTACAGCAATACCGGTACTGACAGTATCACAGCTTGCAACAGTACTGTATGGCATGGAAACACCTATACGGAAAACACCTCGACGCCAACCTTCACATCCCTGAATGAACAAAACTGCGACTCCGTCACCACCCTGGTATTAACCATCAACCATTGCTCCACTCGCGACACCACCGTGGCCGACAGCCTCGTCATAGGAGGAACGACATACACCGACAACGACACTATCATCATAGGGTTCGATACTATTATCCTAACAGTTTGCCACACCGTCCGCAATACAATTGACACTGTCGCATGCGACCAGTTCTCTTGGAACAATATGCTGCTGACTCACGACACTGTGATTCTCGATACCGTTCAGAAGCCGGACCTCTGCGACAGCATCACCATCCTCAATGTGATTGTAAATCCGATGGCGGTACTGACCCATACACCCGACACCACTATTACGGCAGGAGATATGATAACGCTATGGGCCACTGGCGCGACATGGCTGACATGGACCGACAGCAACGGTGCCCAACTGTCGAATACCGGTTACCTGACGGTACATCCCACTATCACGACTTCGTACTATGTGTCCTCTTTTAGCGAAGGACCCAATCTGGTATACAACGGTGACTTCGAACTGGGGAATACAGGTTTCACCAACGACTACATATACGGAAACACAGGGTCATATGGGCACTATCATGTAGGTCATGACATTGCCGAAATGTGGCCTTGGGACAGTCCAGGATTCGCCGTACACGACCATACTTCCAATTCAGGAATGTTCCTGATGATTGACGGTGCTATACAACCGATGACAAGAGTATGGTCACAGACCGTGGAAGTGACACCACATACAGACTACCTTTTCTCTTCTTGGGTCTTGACCGACAACAGTGGTTACTTCAAATACGAGATAAACGGTGTACAAACAGGGTTTGACTATGTCACACCCGAAGCACAATGGGTATGGAAACGATACAGTCAGGTATGGAACAGCGACACCTGTACACACGCCACTCTAAGCATTGTGAACAGGTTCAGCCAGTCTGCCGGCTATGACTACTGCATCGACGACATCACTTTCAGTCCATTGACATCATGCTCTGTCACAGACACCGTGACAGTCAGTATTTACACATACACCCATATCGACAGCAGCATCTGTGCCGATGAGCTTCCATTTGTTTGGTACAACAATACTCTCTCGTCGTCAGGGATATATACAGACACTGTATATGCCGGTGGCAACGACACCATAATAACTCTTACCCTTTCTGTCAATCCTGTCTACCACGACACAATTAACGACACAATATGTGACAACGGGAGCAGTCTCTTTGAGGGTGTAAACTATACCTCTGCCGGACTCTACACCGTACCGTTCCACACAACAGCAGGATGCGATTCGATACGCTGTCTGAATCTAACAGTGAATTTGACAGCATCGGTAGACACCATTGCTGTAGTATGCGACAGTCTTACTTGGTGGAACACGAATTACACGAATAGCACGAATACGCCCACTCATGTCTACACTAATGCCGCTGGATGCGACAGTACTGTTACGCTGCATCTGACGGTTAACCACAGTTCATCTGGCGACACCACGGCTGTTGTGTGCGACAGCTTTACTTGGTGGAACACGAATTACACGAATAGCACGAATACGCCTACTCATGTCTACACTAATGCCGCCGGATGCGACAGTACCGTCACGCTGCATCTGACGGTTAACTACAGCTCATCTGGCGACACCACCGCTGTTGTGTGCGACAGCTTTACTTGGTGGAACACGAATTACACGAATTCTACAAATACCACAACTCATGTCTATTCCAATGCAGCCGGATGCGACAGTACCGTTACGCTGCATCTGACGGTCAACCACAGCAATACCAGCGACACCAGTGCATCTGTCTGCGACAGCATGATGTGGCACGGCATAACCTATACCACCTCTCAAAATCCGACATTCACCATTCCTAATTTTGTTGGTTGCGACAGCGTGGTCACGCTGTATCTGACGGTTAACCACAGCACTACTGGCGACACCACGGTTGTTGCATGCGACAGTCTTACTTGGTGGAACACGAATTACACGAATTCTACGAATACTCCAACTCATGTCTATACCAATGCTGTTGGATGCGACAGTACTGTTACGCTGCATCTGACGGTTAACCACAGCAGCACAGAAGACACTTCCGCCACAGCATGCGACAGTATGTTCTGGCATGGTAATTATTACTCTCAAAGTGGCAACGGCATTGCATCTTTCGTCACCACCAATGGTGCAGGATGCGACAGCACTGTGACGCTAAACTTGACTCTGAACCACGCATCAGACAGCACCGTCACGGTCTCTGTTGTGGAGAATTTACTACCATACACCTTCAACAGTCTATCGTTCAATAACGATACCTCGTTGTTGTTTATCCTTCCCAATGCCTCAAACTGCGACAGTGCCATCCACTTCTCCCTCACAATAATACCTAATACTGTGACAGTGCTCGACACCTCGATTTGTGAAACACTCTTGCCCTTCACATGGAACGACAGTGTTTTCCTTGCTTCCGGCACAAAACAGTACACCACACTCTCATATTTGGGCTCCGACAGTACTGTAGTAATGAATGTAGAGGTGATACCCACCGCTGTCAACTTAATATATGACACTGTCATAGAGAACAATCTGCCCTACTCATTCATGGGCAACCTCTATACTTCCGACACCATCGGCGACACAACACATTTGGTTGGTTATACTGGATGTGACAGCATTGTTGTTTTCAACCTGCATGTCCACCGTAACGTGTCGGCACTTGTAGACAGTGCCATATGTTCATCGCAGCTGCCTCTGACATGGAATGGCTTCACCTTTACTCTTGCAGGTGTTCATACTGTGACACTGACGGCAAGTACAGGTGCCGACAGTGTGCTCACCATGGCTCTCAACGTCATGCCAGGATACATGATAAAGGACACCGTGGATATCTGTCCTGATGGATTGCCATTGACTTGGCGAGACACCACTTTTGCAACAGGTACCACAAGCGGACTCTATACAAGGAACCATCATACCGTGGCAGGATGCGACAGTATCTGTTCGTTACAACTCAATGTCCATCCGACCTACCTACAAAACGAGACACTTGAAATCTGTAACAGTGCGTTGCCATTCACGTGGCTCGACACCACTTTCCAAGCCGGGACAACGACATCAGACCACACTCTGCATCTTACGAGTTTCTACGGATGCGACAGTTCCATGTCACTGCATCTCGTCGTAAACCAAGAATATTCAATCAACGAAACCCTTACACTGTGCGACAACCTACTGCCTTACACATGGCACGACACCGTGCTTGGCATAGGTAGCACAAGCGGAACCTACACTATCAACCCCCATAGCAGCCACGGATGCGACAGTATTATGACACTGTCTCTTACCGTCAATCCATCAAACAGTGCTCAAGATATCCAAGTGCATTGCGACAGCTTCACATGGACTGACGGAATCACCTATTACGAGTCGACGACACAACCCTCAACAACAACTCTTAACCATTTTGGCTGCGACAGCGTTGTCTCTCTCAACCTGACGATACATCACTCAGCATCGACAGTTGACTCCGTCACCAGTTGCATCGCCTATGTATGGATTGACGGCAACACCTATACCAACTCTACTGACAGTCCTACCATCACTGTACAGACAATACAAGGATGCGACAGTGTGGTTTCCCTCCATTTCGAGATGCTTCCTGCTTCCTATACCGACTTGGCAGACAGTTTCTGTACCGGCACACAATACCAGTTCGGCACGCATATTCTCTCAGAAGGCGGAACGTACACAGACACCCTGACAGCTTACAACACCTGCGACAGTATCGTCTCGCTGAACCTCACAAAACTGTCTAAACCGACAATCATCATAGAGCAAGACAGCGACTGCAGTACGCATAGTTACCAAATACATGTCGAGACAGATGTAAACCATGTATTCTGGACATGCAACGGTTCAGAATGGAACCACAACTGGGGTTCTGAAAACTCAAGAAATCTGACTATCACCACCCCTAAACCGATAACGCTGACACTCCTTGTTGACTACAACGACTACCCAACCTGTTTTAACACGGCAGAAGTGACGCTGCAACCAATCATACAGCCTCATGCCGTCATGACGGTTTCGCCAGAATTCATCACCTATGAGACCCCAACCCTCATCGCCATATCACAAAGTACAAATGCAAAGAGTATACAGTGGTATATTGACGATGACGAGGCTGGAAACACTCAAAGCATCTCCTACACTCCCCCCTCTGGATACGACTCTGTTGTTGTGACACTGATAGCCTATAGCGACATGTGTGTCGACACCGCTGTAAAGACAGTCCCTATAAGACAGCAGACACTCTATGTACCCAATGCATTCACTCCCAACGAGTCAACCAACAACAAATTCTCCATATTCTATGATGGCATCATTGAATACGAACTGAATATATACAACCGCCAAGGCATACTCATATTCCATAGCAATACGAACGGTGAAGCTTGGGACGGGCGTTTGAACGGAACACCATGTCCACAAGGTTCATACGTATGGATTGTGAAATACCGCAGCGAAGTCGACCCAGGCAACTGGCATGTTGCCAAAGGCACTGTGACATTACTATATTAACCATATCTTAAACATCAAACATCACTACAGATTGGAAAAAAACGTTTATATTGAGACCTACGGGTGCCAGATGAATTTCGCCGATAGCGAAATAGTGGGAGCAATCCTCACAAAAGAACAATTCACTATCACCAAGGAGGTGTCCGAAGCCGATTATATTCTCATCAACACCTGTGCAATCCGCGACAATGCGGAACAGCGTATCCGCAAACGTCTTCATGAACTGAAAGCCCTGCAACGTCAACGTCCGTGGGTCAGAATCGGAATCCTTGGCTGTATGGCGGAGCGACTGAAGACCAAACTGATAGAGGAAGAAGAGAACGTCTCCTTCATTGTAGGTCCAGATTCTTACCGCAAGCTCCCTGATATGCTTGAACATATCCATGACGGTGAGAAACTGTCCGAGACACTGCTTAGCGAAGTGGAGACCTATGCCGACATTGAGCCTGTTCGCTTCGACACCAACGGTATCACCGCCTATATCAGTATTATGCGAGGCTGCCAAAATTTCTGTGCCTACTGTGTGGTGCCTTACACCCGAGGACGCGAACGCAGCCGCGACCCCGAGACTATTGTGAACGAAGCACGCACCCTATTCGAACAGGGATTCCGCGAAGTGACCCTTTTGGGACAGAATGTCAACAGCTACCGATGGGATGACGGTAAAGCCTCTGTAGGCTTCCCGGAACTCATGAGCATGGTTGCCCAAGTGAGTCCATTGCTACGTGTCCGTTTCGCTACTTCCCACCCTAAAGACCTAAGCGACGAATTGTTGAAAGTGATGGCCAAGCACGACAACATATGCAAATGCATACACCTTCCGGTTCAGTCAGGTAGCGACCGTATGCTTAAACTGATGAATCGCCGTTACACTTCGGAATGGTATCTGGACCGCATCGCCGCCATCCGCCGCTATCTGCCAGACTGCAGCATCACCACAGATGTCATTGCAGGCTTCTGCAGCGAGACAGAGGAAGACCATGAGTCCACACTCGAAATGTTCAGAAAGGTGCGCTATGACTATGCCTATATGTTCAAATTCTCCATGAGGCCAAACACTTACGCAGAGAAGCACATGACCGACGACATACCCGATGAAGTCAAGACCCGCCGTCTTGAAGAAATCATCGCTCTGCAAGGCCAGATTGCTTTAGAAAACAATCAGAAAGAGATAGGCAAAATCTATGAGGTTCTTATTGAGGGCACAAGCCACCGCAGTGCAGACCAACTATTCGGAAGAAACAGTCAGAACAAGGTCATAGTCTTCGACAAAGGAAGCCGTAAACCAGGGGAATATACATATGTACGTGTCCTAAGATGCACTTCGGCGACTTTAATCGGTGAGGAGATAGACAATAAATAAAATCTTTCCACGTTATAAGATAATCAATATAGAACTATTATAAGCAATGGGCAGGAAAGGCTTTCTCAAAGAACACCCCGTATGGTTGCATCTCATCTTAGCCGTATCGGCTTCGATAGTCATCGTTATCTTCACATTCATAGTGTTGAACATGTATGGCCGTACCGGACAGGAATATCGAACCCCGTACGTGGTGGGTTCCTATTTCAACGAGCTGAACAATGACGACGGTCTGAACCTGCAATATGTGATAATAGACTCCGTATACCAACCCAACCATCGTGGCGGTTATATTATCAAACAAGACCCTGATTCAGGCTCCTTGATCAAAAAAGGACGTAAAATCTACATAACCGTTGCATCCTATTTCCCCGACAACGCCATAGTCCCCGATTTACGTTCTCTCTCTGTCCGACATGCCATAACCCAGCTGGAGAATGTTGGTCTGCACGGTGGAAAACTAATCTTCAAGGATGATCCACACCATGCCGTATTAGAACAACGCTACAAAGGACGTACCGTTGCTGAAGGCAGGCGTCTGGAAAAAGGAGCCATGATTGACCTTGTAGTCGGTCGCGGCACAGGCAACAACCACACAATTGTGCCTTATACGATAGGTCTCTCACCGACCAAGGCCCGTCGCGACATACTCTCCTCTTCCTTGAATGTCGGCCGCGAACACTATGACGGCATCTCTGATATGAGCAGAGCAATAGTATACAGACAAAGTCCTGCTTATACAGGCCGATCAACCGCAGAATACGGCAGCACCGTCGAGCTATGGTACTGCGACAGATCCATCCTCTCTATGGAAGAGAAAGAACGCATGAGACTACGACGCATAGAAGACTCCATACGTTCCGCCAATGTCGAACTTGAAGACGGAGAGTCCGACAGTCGATACCGCATGACTGAGATGGACGAATTCTAACACACTTCCCACAATGACATTGAAACCCATTTGCTTTCTGTTTCTTTTATCAGCCTGTGTAACGTCTATGGGGCAAGAAGTACTGGCACCTCTCTCCTATCAACATAGGCCTTCCGCCCCAAAAAGCAGCGACACTCTGAAGCTTGAATTGCCATTCTTCGACGACTTCGCAAACTACGAAGGAGCCCCAGATCATAAACGATGGCTTACTTATGACGCTCTGGTAAACAAAAGCTACGCCTGGGATGCTCCCACCGTAGGAATTGTCACCCTCGATGCACTCGACAAAAATGGGAATCTCTATCCACAAGCCTCCACAAGTTTATTTGCCGCCGACACCCTGGCCTCCCAGATAATCAGACTCGACTCACTGACATCGCCTTCACGAAGGGCTCTGCGACCTTCAGATTCTGTATATCTTAGTTTCTATTATCTTCCCGGGGGATGGTATGGAAATATGTGGGAACGTATCGGAGATGCTCCTTCTCAGCAAGATTCCCTCTTTCTGGATTTTTACTCTCCGACCGACAACAGATGGCATACCGTATGGGCACAAGCCGGTCACAACGCTGACACTGCAGGACGTACAACACGATGGCCTTGGACTTTTGTCAACATTAAGATTGATGACGACATTTATTTTACAGACAGATTCCAATTCCGCTTCCGGAACTATGCAAGCCTCGATGCCAATCCCAAATCGGGTATCGCCGGAAATTGCGACCAGTGGAATATCGACTATGTCTATCTAAACTATAACAGGAATCGTGGAGATTCGCTGTTTCGCGATATAGCCTTTGTGGAGCAAGCCCCGACGCTACTGAAGAACTATCAGGCTATCCCCTACCGGCAATACAGAGCCAGCGACATGGCACAGAGTATTGATATCAAAATATCCAATCGATATAACCAAACCCTCGCATCCAATTATTCTTATACCGTTATTACTTCCAGCGGGCAGACCGTCAAACACTACGACGGTGGCTATGAGAATATCCTGCCATTCTATCCTGGAGGTCGTTATCAGACCATGCCGGTTCATAGCGAGCCACCTGTGCAATTCAGCTTTCCTATTAACGATTCTCCAACGTCGTATCAAATCATCCACGTCGTTCGAGAAGGCGTGGGAGGTGATTTGCATACCGGCAACGACACCATTGTTTTCTCTCAAATATTTGACAACTACTATGCATACGACGATGGCACTCCGGAAAACGGCTACGGTCTTACAGCTCCTGGAAACAAACTCTATTTAGCCTACCGTTTCGAGCTTAACCAACCTGATACCTTAACGGCTATAGACATCTACTTTAACCGTACACGCAACGACGAAAATGCCGATATACCTTTCAACCTCTGCATATGGGACTGCGAGAACGGCAGACCTGGAACTCTGATTTATAAAGACAATGAGCGAATGAATCCTGAATTTGAAGGATTGAACCGTTTCCATCGCTATATACTTTCCCAAGCACAGGTGATATCGGACACTGTTTTTATTGGATTTGAGCAGTTATCAAACGGCTATGCCAATATCGGCTTCGACAGAAACACAAACTCTCGCGACCGATTGTATTACCGCACCAGCGAGCAATGGCAACAGAGTATTCTTAGCGGGTCACTGATGTTTCGTCCGCTCTTTGGTCAACAAGCCACTGTGTCTATAAGCCAGACCTCTGGAATGCCTCAATTGCAGATAGCATTGTTCCCTAATCCCGCAAATTCAATTGTAAACATCAACTGCAATACCGAGGAAACGAACACTCTTCAGATTGCATTATATGACACACAAGGCAGAAAAATATGGCAGAGACCTTTCGAGCATACATTCAGCGTCGAAGGGTTGCCATCAGGCCTTTACCTGCTGAATATCACCGATACCGCAACAGGACACCATTCGTTGAAAAAACTAATAATCTCCCATTAATGAACGACTCTCCTGACATACGAAACGAACAAAACGAAGAACGCGAACTCTACGAAAACCATAGAATCGTCGTAGACAAAGGACAGGAGATGATGCGCATGGACAAATACCTGATGATGCGTATCGAAGGAGTGTCACGCACCAAAATACAAGCCGCTGCCAAAGCATCCTGCATCCTGGTAAACGGCAAACCTGCCAAATCCAATTACAAAATCAAGCCGTGCGACCTTATCACGGTACTACTGCCCACGCCTCCACGTGAACTTGAAATTGTACCGGAAAACATCCCATTCAAAATAGTTTATGAAGATGATGACGTACTCGTCGTAGACAAAGATGCAGGAATGGTGGTTCATCCTGGATACGGAAATTTCACCGGTACATTACTCAACGCATTAGCCTATTATTATGAAGGGAAGAAAGATGCCGACGGGAACGCCATTACGCCTTACCTTGTACACCGTATTGACAAAGACACCTCAGGACTGCTTCTCATCGCAAAAAATGAAGAGTCACAGATTTTTCTTGCCAAACAGTTTTTCGACCATACTATTGAACGGAAATACAATGCCTTGGTTTGGGGCGATTTCAGCGAAGATGACGGAACTGTAGACGGCAACCTTGGCCGTTCTGTCAGCGACCGACGAGTGATGACGGTGTATGACGACCCTGAGACAGGCAAACACGCCGTGACACACTGGCATGTACTTGAACGTTTCGGTTATGTGACTTTGATTGAATGTGTCCTGGAGACAGGACGCACTCATCAGATCCGAGCCCACATGAAATACCTGGGACATCCTCTCTTTAATGATGAAATGTACGGAGGTAACCAAATACTCAAAGGGACCACTTTCTCCAAATACAAACAATTCGTGACCAATTGTTTCACCCTCCTCCCCCGTCAAGCCCTCCATGCACTTGTTCTTGGATTCGAGCATCCTACAACACACAAAAAACTACATTTTGAATCTCCTCTGCCTGATGACATGGCAAGCGTTATAGAACGCTGGCGTAAATACACTTCTGCAAAAAACAACGATTGAACAGACACATCACCTTGTGTCGCGACAGGAATCAATACTCCCAGATATCCTGACTGATATCCAGCAATTTCGCCTCTATTTTCTCCGACTCCCATAGGGCGTCGGTTCCTGTAAGATAATCAACAATAGAACGGTTGAAACGGTTGGACTCCTTAGTGATATAGCTATTGAACATCCGTGTCGAGAAAATATACTCCCATGAAGGCTGATGGGCAAGATTTTCCGCCAAGAATGCCTCATTGCGAGCCAAGAGTCTACGCACCTGGATACTCTGCATAGGAATCCAGAACAGCACCACAGTCCCTATATAATCAATATCACCGTTATGCTCCTTATAAACCTCTTTGGTGAGTGCGAGACTTAGTATTCTCACATACTGGTCGGTATTTTGCTTATCAATATACCAAGCCTCTTTTATACGTACCTGCAACATCTCCTCCGAGTTAAACTCCTTAGGGACAAGTACAGTCTGATACTCATAGTTCTCTTCCTCATCAACTATCTCGAGGATGACGGTGTCGGCTCTTGTAAACTGAGCCACGAATGCCTCATTGTCGATAGGAATCTTCATCTCGTCATCGGCAAAGATAGGTATCTCATTTGCGACGACAGCATCCCAAATCATATAGGCGAAATTCTTGTGTCCCTCAACGCCGTAGCGCTCCAAGGGGAAATAGAAGAACTGGTTGAATTTCTCTCGCATATCAATTGTCCGCCAAATGATATGCTCCCATACCACATCGTTTTCACGTACATACGGCAACGGCGATGCTTCCAATTCACGAGTGAGGGTGTGCTCGTAATAGTTTCCAAGGCCGCCCTCTACCGTCTGGGCAACGAGACATCCTGAAAACATCGATGCCAGTAATGCAATATGTAACTTGATACGAGACATTTGGGGTCAAAAAATTAAGAGTCAAGGATTCAACACAACCCTTAACTCTTAATTTGTTATCCTAAAATGTTTTCAATTCTAAAATGCGAAAAACATTCGTCATTCAAGAAAACAACATCGATTTAGTATTCCCACATATCGGATTCAATGTCGAAAATCTTATCCTCGATAGCCTGTGATTCCAAGATTGCGTCGGTACCTGTCAAATAAGCAGCTATCGGGCGGTTCATGGTATTAGACTCACGATAGATAAAACTGTCAAAATAGCGGTCAATGAAGATATCGTCATACGAACGCTGTGCGTGCGAATTGTTCTCATCATAGGCGTATACCTTGACAAGAGCGTTGCGTACATGCATATCGTTCATAGGAACCCAGAACAGGTCAACATTTTCACACACACGTTCATCCTGACGGTCTCTGCAATAGTTATATACAAGTGCCAAACCGACAATACGGACTTTCTGACGGGTATCCTGTTTGTCAATATACCAGTATTCTTTAATACGTGCGGAATAGACATCCTGAGGATTGAATTCATCATGAACAACAGAGTCGCGACCCTCCAATTCGTCACCGGTGTATTCATCATATTCGGCGATATGAATAATACGTTCCTGTGAAAGAGATGCAGCCATCTCCTCGAAAGTGAACGGGATTTTGAACTCGTCATCCTTGAAAACGCTTATTTCGCCATTCTCAAGAGCTTTCATCACAGCATCGGTAAGACTGACACGTCCTTCTGTACCGATTCTTTCGTCATGAAGAGGAAAGTAGAAAAACTGATTGAATTTCTCACGGAAATCAATAACTCTCCAAACGGCATGCTCCCATACCACGTCAGACTCACGGAGGTAAGCATATGGCATAGCCTGCTTGCCATTGGCAAGAGTCTTATTGTAGTAGTTATTGAAATTATTTTCATCGTCAGCATCAATGATGCTCTGAGCATTGGCGGTGAAACCACCAGTCAGAAAGATGAACAGTCCTAAGCAAAACAATATTTTCTTCATTGTATGTGAGATTTATATTTTATTTTATACGAAGAGTCAAATCCAACGTATGCGTCACACCGTCAGGTGTAGTCACACGCACATTGTCAATATATATTTTCTGGCGTGGCTTTGCACTGTTGATACGGCTTATCATTTCGGGAGTCAGACGGTTACCCGAACCTGTAAGTTCAAGAGCACCAGAGCCGGACACGTTGAACGAGAAAGATGAAATCTTCAGCGGAGGCAGCTGGAAGTCGAAGTCTTCCATGACAGCACGCAACATTGCATTAGCTGTCACCTCAACCTTGGAGACCTGGTCACCAGTCTTGAAGTTGGCAATCTTCAACACAGGTTTCGGGATCTTCTTGATACGGATTTCCTTTGTACCCATATGTTTGGTACCCTTGTCAACCTTAGCACTGACACTCAGAGTAAGCTTACCAGGTTTGGTAGCACGGATAATATAGTTACCGTCACCAGGAGCCTTGGTAATTGTAGCGTTGCCCGAAGTGATTGTAGGAATGACATCCCTTGATGCGACACCAGGTACAGAGACAGAAATCGGGTTGTCGATACCGGCGTATACCACGTTCATCTTTGTGAGCTCGGCAACAGCCACAGGAGCTGCGACAAAGTAACTCTCATCAAACGGATAGGCCTCTTCAACACCATCCTTCATCATATATACAGTACCCCTGACAGTTCTCTGACCTTCACCGACTGCTCCGGCAGTGTAAGTGATGGTTCCGTCAGGACCACTCTGGAAATTCTGACCATTGATGACAGCACGGAACACACGTCTTGAGTCGTAAGCACCGACATTGACCTTCAATTCATATCTACCACCAGAGATAATATAAGTGGCGGATGGACGGCAGATAGCTGTAATCTGGTCGAATTTGAAGTCCTCCTTGCCAATCATACCGAAGAGCTTTTTGATGGCGTCATACTCGGCATTCATAACCTCTGATTTCAGACGTGACATACAAACCAAGTCTGCCACTGCAATGGCTCCATCAAAATTATATCTTTCCCACGACACCATGCGTTTCTCGTGCTCGCTGTAGAATTCGCTCTCAACATCGAGTCCGAAATTAATATTTACAGTATCATGAGTCAAATTGGTGTCTCTGAAAATAGCTGCGACATTTTCCTTATATGCAATAATGGCATTCTTGATGTCGATAGCTTTGCCGTCAGGCTTATCTTTAAGGCCATAGAAATATTGCGTACCGATATCGGTATTGTCTTTCTTGTCTACCACGACGAGACCGCCGGAATCAAGAGCTATTCGAGCGTTTTCAAGAATAAAGTTGTCAGAATTGTCACGCAGTTGAATGGTACGCTTACCACCTTTGCCGTTTGCATTATGGATTTCCCACTTAGCCTCTTTCTGCATCTTGCAGAGGAAACCGTAGCGGGCATTGTCAATCATAGTCTTCAATGAGTCCGAATAGGCCTTAACCTGCATAGCGGCCTCATAATATTTCACCGTTTTGGTAGAGTCGTTGGCCATAGCCTCATTGAAAAGGTTATAAGCCTCGCTCAACTGGAATTCAATATTTTTATTAGACTCGTTCATAGCATCGCCCACCGTCACGAAACCGTTCAAGATTTCCACCGAGACGTTCAGAGCCAGCAGGGCGGTGTACACGAGGTACATCATTGCAATCATTTTTTGCCTCGGGGTTTCCGGGCAATTTGTAGCACCCATATACTATCTTTTTATTTGTTCTACCATAGTGTGAATTAGTAAGGAATTGAATACCCCGGCGAAGTTTTAGATGCGGGTCTGCATGGCAGCAAGCATGTTGCCGTAGACATTGTTCAATTCGGAAACCTTGCGTGTCAGTGCATCCACCTGCTCTTTGTACTTCAGCACACCCTCAGCAGACTCGGCAAAGTTGGCAACCATACTTTGCATACGTTCCTGAACTTCCTTGGTAGCTTCAAGCTGCATAGAGGAGTTCTGCATCTGGATTTCGTACATTGCATTGATGGAAGAGAGGCTTGAAGCCATCTTCTTGAGTTCGTCGACATAGGAGGTATCTCCTGCACGCAATGTCTGAGCCGTTTCCTGGTAGATAGTAGACAGGTTTGTAACGGCGGTGGTAGCGTCCTTCAAGCTCTCTGAATAAGAAGAAGAGAGTTCGAAATCGTGATTGATAGAATCGGTTGTACGTTTGTAAGCAGCAGAGAGGTCGTTAGCGGCTTCGGCTGCAACATCCATATTTGTAACAAACTTATCGGTAGCGGCTACAGCAGTAGTCATATTGTTGAGAGAGTTGGCAGAATCTGCGAGGTGCTGCATTCCCTGACCAAGACGATCAACCAGTTCTGGACCAATCTTGGCGTCGGCAAGCATTTTGTCCAACTGCTGAGTGAGAGGTTCTTCTTTCTCTGTGCCAAGCAAGCCAGCCTCAGTGTCAATCTGATCGCCTTTCATGCCTGCAAGTTCAGGATAGACCAAACTCCAGTCCCATTCAATGTGAAGAGGTTCAAAAGCCGAGAGGAAGAAAATGAGAGACTCGGTACCCATACCTAAAATCAGCATAGGAACAGCACCAGGCCAGTGATTGATTTTGAACAGAGCACCGATAATAACAGCCGATGCACCCCATCCATACAGTTTACTCATGAAGTTCTTGTAACCTTTACTCCGAACTAAGTTGTCTAATTTACTCATAATTTTGAATAATTTATGTGTTTACTTATTTAAATGTTTCTTATTTAATATATAGTTATAATAGTGGACTATTATCTTACAACATTGGAAGCCGATCTGAGGTTATCACCTTTCACGCGACCCAAATAAGGCTGTACGCAACGGAATCCGATGTATGATTTAGCAGAATCCTGGAATTCGTATGTACGAGTCTGTACCTGGATGAAATATTTCTGGTCTTTCCAAGAACCACCGCGGATAACCTTTTCCTTCATTACAGGAGCTGCATTAGCGTCGGCATTATAATTGTAGTACGGTGACAAAGCGTTGGCGACAACATATGTGGAGTGGTTGTATGCATCAAGACACCATTCCGACACATTACCCGACATATCGTACAGACCGTAGTCATTGGGAGCATAGTGTCCAACCATCAGTGTCTTCACGCCACCATCATCGTCATAAGCGCCCTTGAGAGGCTCGTAGTTGGCGAGGAAGCACCCATTGGGATTACGTACATAAGGACCACCCCAAGGATAAGACTCGCCGGCGATGCCACCGCGTGCTGCAAATTCCCATTCTGCCTCGGTCGGCAAACGGAAATCATTCATCTGGGTATAATCGATTGATTCAAGATACTGATTCAAGTAGTTGGAACGCCACACGCAGAAAGCCTTTGCCTGAACCCAGCTGACACCGACAACAGGATAGTTGTCATAAGCCGGAGAGGTGAAGTACTGACGGGTGAAGTCTTCATTCATACTATATGTATAATCGTGGACCCAGCAGAGAGTATCGGGATAAATGTTCACGACCTCACGTTTGATAAGAGAAGAGCGATTGTTGAGGCCCTTCGGACGTGGAGCGAACATGGTACCCTGATATTCCGGGCGGACAGCCGTGGCGGTCTCTTTGCGAGAAGCCTCCTGGTAGTCTATCCAATAATATTCATAGTTTAACTTGGCAGGATCTATGGTACGACGACGATAGAAGCGGTCTTTCTCGGGCAGGTAAAGGTCCTCGAGAGCCTCTCTGGTCTCCTGTTCGTCCCACATGATTTTCTCTTTCTTGTTGAGGATTGCAGGTTCGAGCGGTTCACCATACTCATCCTCTTCAATCAGGAAGCCGTCAATACCGGCCTCGCCGAGCATGCGACGAGCAATGGAATCGATAACCCAGTTGACGAACTGGCGATACTCGTTATTGGTAATCTCGGTCTCATCCATGAAATAAGAGCCGACCTGCATGGTACGAGGCTGTGCAGGAACACCGTAAGTGGCATTCTGTGTGCCAGCGCCCATACTGAAATTACCTTGATTGATGAATACCATACCTTTGAGGTCGATATCCTCAAAAATAGGACGGTTCTGAACGCCGACCAATTCGCCCTTATCCGACGAATTGCAGCTCCACAATAGAACTACTCCTGCGAGTAAGAAAAACACCTTTTTCATATTATTAAATGTTTTTAATTATCTATATTAAGCAATCAAAATATACAAATATATAAAATCTGTTTTCTGTCTTTTTACGGAAATATGTATAAAATGTTTCGTTTCTCGGAAAAATTATAACAAATAACGTGTGTTCTGGTATATCGACGGCAGCTTCGGCGGGACGATAATCTTGAAGCAGTAACGCATATACGCCTCGAGAGAGCCCTTGCTGAATCCCGACTTGAAATTACCAAGTTTATTGATAGTCATATCATATGCAAGGCCTATCTTCATCTTGTCCCAGTTCACACCGCCAAGGATTGAGAAAGCGTCCTGATAGCGGAAACTGACACCTCCCCAAAACAGGTTCTGGTATTCCAGCAAGCAAGAGAGGTCTATCTGAAATACCGAGAAATTGGCTGTACGGACAAGTGCTGAAGGTTTAAGTCTGAATGACGGATTGGCAGGAATGACATATTCATAACCACCGAGCAGGCAAAGGACACGGCTGGTCTGATAATTGAGCACATCACTATGTGCTGCCAAGACATTCTTCATAGAGAGTCCGAAGTAGTATGTTCCAGGCACCTGATAGTAAAGGCCGAAGGATGCATCGATAAGGAAATCACTTCCTTCTTGTCCGCCTGTCAACAGCGGGTCTCCCGACGAACCGATAGGGTTGTTGTAATCACCGCTCAAATCTCCAGAACCCACAAGGTTACCATAGTCAAGAGAGGCATTGTAAAGATTCGCCTCAATACCGGCAGAAAGGTTGCCGGGCCCCCAATAAATACGGAAAGCATAGTCAAATGCTGCGCTCGTGAAAGAGAAGTATCCGATTTTGTCGGAAAAGAGGGTAATACCTAAACCTCCATGAAGGAATTTGACAGGAGAGTCAAACGAGAAGAGATAATCCGTCGGGGTGGAGCCGGCATCGTAACCCGGTGTTGGCGGATCAAGATGGAGACCCAACCACTGGCCTCTATACATGATAGAACCGCACATTGAACCCGAGCTACCTGCATAGGCCGGGTTAACAGCCAAACGGTTGAACATGTATTGCGTGAATTGAATCTCTTGCTGAGCATGGCCAACACATGAAAATCCCAATATCAAAAGTAAAATTGATATGTTTTTTTTGATTCCGATTTTCATGTCTTATATACGTTAATATTATATATTATATTTATTTTCAACAACATATTAGCAAAAACAGTTCACTTGAGTCTTTCAAGAGAATAAAGTTTTTGACTTGCAAAGATAATAAGAAATCTCTATTCTTTGATAGTTTTTAAAAAAAAATTATATACTTTTATTGTACCGTACTGATTATCAGTGTTAAATTGAACAAATATTTTTTTACTGCAAATCATATGACTTACTGACGTTTTTCATGCACTTCGGACAGAAAACCCGAAGTGCAAAAAAAAGCATTTTTTTGCCACAAAAATAACAATTATGTGATACTTTCCCCTTTCCAGGCATCAATCATTTCGCACTGACAACCTTTGCATCAGGGAAAAGGTTCTTCAGTTCATTGGCGACAGATTCGGCCCGTTCTTTCTTGGCGAACAATTCAAGTATGACGACAACCTCATTGGCAGAGACATTTGTCTTGTATGAAACACATTCTTGATAGTATATCGGCAACGTCTCAACCTGTTTCCTCGCCGTGTTTCGACTGTGACAGCGACAAAGCTCCACATTGAACAGAGGCGTAACATCACCCGAAGCCTGGGCAGGCTGTACGGCTTGATTACCACGCTGTGCCATCATCTCACTTGTGTAATACTCCGCGGCATATTTCCAAAAATCGCCGCGTTCCAAGACATCAAGAATCTTGTGTTGATTCTCCCAAAGATGGCGGAAACGCGGAGGCAAGACCCTGACCTTCACAGTAGTGCATGTCACGCCTATCTGTCGTGCGGCAAGACGTGTGAGGTCAATAACATTACGTTTTGGACAACGGTCATTTATTTTCACTATCACCTGCTTGCCCGTACTCGGATTGGTGACAAGCACCAATGTGCCGAATTTCAAGGAGCAGTGTGCCGCAGTATACTTGTCTTGTGTGAAAATCTCTCCATTACTTGTCTTTCTACCGACAAAACGGTCGCTGTAGAAAGTTCCTTTCATCGTATAAACTGTCACAGTATCAGTTGATGAAATAACCTGAGCCCCAACGCACCACACATAAACAACAAACAACAACGAAGATAAAAAACGTTTCATGACATAACTTATAACGACACTACCATTCGACAGCGTCAGAGTGGAACCATTTGCCTTGCAAACGGAGGACCTGTTCAATAATATCGCGGACACAGCCGCGACCTCCGGAATAGAGAGAGATGTAATCCGAGATTTCCTTGATTTCCTGTGCTGCGTCTGCCGGACATGCAGCCACGCCGCAATGACTCATTATTTCAAAATCAGGAATATCGTCTCCCATGCAAAGCACTTCATTTTCTTTAAGGCCATTTGTCTCAAGGAACTTTGTATAGGTCGACATCTTATTGGCACAGCCTGTAAAAATCTGCTTGACGCCCAATGACTCCATACGGTTGTCGATGCTCTTTGAGGTGGCGCCGGAAATAAGTGCGATGATATACCCTTTCTTCACTGCATACTGTATTGCAAATCCGTCTTTGATATTGCCACATCTGACAGTCTCGCGATCAGCATACATCCATACACTCCCGTCAGTCATCACGCCGTCAAAATCAAACACAAAAGCCTTGATATTATGTAATTTTGCCTTATAATTCATAAAAAAACTATTTGAGAACATTAATATTTTTTTTCAATTGGTCAGCATAGCACAACACCGATTCATACACATTTCTCCAGCCCTCCCAACCAAAGCATTCGCAGAGGTTCTGATTATGCCAGAGGGTGCAGAAAGTCCCATTCACCTCTTTCACTTCGTCCATCAATGAGCGATATACAGACAATGCATTTTCAGGTGACATTTTCTTATATCGAACCATCGTGGTATCCATTATTGCAAAAGGATGTATAGTCAACGATGTCTCACAGTCACTCTCCAAGTCAAAGAATGGATACGACGAGCATGTGCCGGCACGGAAACCCGGCTCATCGGCAAAGCCCATAGTATAGTCATGCGTAATTCCATTGTCTATAAGCACGTTGTAAGAGTTCGGCAACGAAAGGCGCAAGAAATGGTAACGGTTCAGCTCTGTATTCCTGTGCAACACCGCCGCAAGACGTTCAGACTCAACCGTCAACAACCTCTTGTCATCATGGGATGCATATGAGGCATGCAGTCCCACATCAGAATAGTCGCACAGATGTTGCAAAAGCTGACGGAATTCAGTATTTTGGTATGAGATAGACTTGTCATAAACATTATAGTCAGCCATTAACGGAAAGAATTTCAGCTTCATTCCATGGTATTTATCATGTATGGCAAGGATGTACTCAAAAGTATCGAAAGGATCCTGCTCCCGTCCGAAAATCACTCTAAGTCTACGACGTATCTCTCCTCTGTTCCAATGAAGGAAAGTATCTCGTGCCAACCCGCTCAAAGTTC
Source organism: Bacteroidales bacterium (assembly GCA_017613375.1). Classification (GTDB taxonomy): domain Bacteria; phylum Bacteroidota; class Bacteroidia; order Bacteroidales; family P3; genus Colimorpha. Next base: position 20,959 of record JAGADZ010000035.1, read on the forward strand.
GCATCAAGCCTTTGTTCCTATAACAATATGCTGCATCAATATCGAAAGTATCCTCGTACTCGAAATACTTAGCAGGAATGCGGAAGTCCTCATATTGCCCGGATATCTTCGAAGCCAACAGGAAAGACCATCTGTCTACTACAGCCTTTTGGAGAAAGCCCTCTTTATACGAGAGACTCTCAGAGGCGGGGAAACGGCCATGTACGTCCGTCAGATGCGGCAAATACTCCTCATAGCGTGACAAACAGTAGAACGCAGCGGCAAAGATATCAAACGGCAAAGCACTCTCTGCATTATGCACAGGGAACAGAGCAGGTAAACCGTCGAAAGAGAAACATTGCGGCGACTGTTCTTCAATTGTTGTCCGGAACAGCAAGTCTGTAGACTTCACGAACAGGCCGTCACCTACTTTTCGTGGGGCATAGCATAGTTTTGCACCCTTATGTTGGGCGAAGAAATCCATATCCGTAGTAATCTCGAAATCGGATTTCAGAATATGGCGAAAAATCACGTTGAGGGTATACCCCACGCGGTTTGTCACTTTGGGTACATATATCAGCAACATAGGCTATGTCGTTGTCAAAATAGCGATGCAAAGATACAACTTTTTTTTGAATATCAATAAAAAAGAGACAATCGGCAGCACCTACAAAGACACCACAGTCTTATTATCAAACACTTGCATCGAAACTTGCACTCCCAGTGGCAGAGCCACATTCTCAACACCTATATGCCCAATTGGACAACCATATGCCACAGGGTAATCATAGTCGGCCACAGCATCTCGCACTATTTCCTCCGCGGTACGTCCAAATGGCACCTCATTATCATGCATTTTCGTCATTGCTCCTACAATTAGACCTTTCAAGCCGGACAACTTACCACTCCGTTTCAACGCCATCATCATACGGTCAATATGGTAGAGGTATTCGTCAAGATCCTCTATAAGCAGGATTTTGCCATCAGTGTCAATATCCGAAGGCGACGCGAGAAGGCTGTACAGTATAGAGACATTCCCACCAACAATCGGAGCAGTACAAGTCCCGACGCGATTTTTCACAGCAGAGCCACCATCCTTATTTTCAAAATCATAACAAACATGTTCGCCTCTTAACAAAGGCCATAGACTTGTCAGCGACGGGCAGTCCCGTTCGTCAGCGTCAGCTGGGAAATCAATAGCCATCGTCCCATGTATGGTAGGAATATCACAGTGTCTTGAGATATGGCTGTGCAGAACCGTGATGTCGCTATAACCCACTATCCATTTCGGTTTACGGATAAAACGACTGAAATCAAGCCTGTCAATTATTCTGACCGTACCGTATCCTCCACGGGCACAAATGATAGCACCAACTCTTTCGTCGTTAAGCAATTTTTGGAACAAAGCAGCGCGATGTTCGTCCGTTCCCGCCATCTGTCCCTGCACCTCGAACAGCCCATCAGGTATCAATACATTCAATCCTTGATTCTCAAGCATATGAATGGCTGGTTTCAACTGCTCAAAAGTAATACTTCGTGCCGGTGCAGCGAAAGCGACCCAATCGTTTTTTTTCAAAGGTGCAGGTGTCATATTCTTTTTTTTATAAAACGTAAGGAATCTGTCTTTTATTGTACAGACAAAAGAGCATCTATATATCAGCGATTTATACGCACAACAGCAGAACACATAAAAAAAAATAGACATAAAAACGTCCGACAATGAAAAAAAACTTGTATATTTGCAGATTATTTCAAACAAAAAGCACATTCCTTAAATCAGCAAAAAACAAAACAAGAATATTATGACTATCAGAGAAGTAGCAAATCTCCTCAACGCCACAGTATGCATTGGGGAGAACAGATTGGACGAAGAGGTGGAACATGCTTTCGCTTCCGACCTGATGAGCGATGTACTAACACTGAAGGACACCCCAATGCTTATCACTGGGCTTTGTAATGTTCAGACAATCCGGACATGCGATATGGCCACATTGGACATCGTCGTTGTTGTACGAAATAAAAAAGTGACTGAAGACATGCTGGAACTTGCAGAAGACAACGACATGGTCATCTTGAGTTGCGCCTACTCCATGTTCAAAGTCTGCGGATTGCTTTATGAAGCAGGGATAAAGCCTCTTTTCTAAATTATTAATTAAACTGACCAACCACAATCATGCATCAAGAATACACAGTAATAGAAGGCGATTTCGTCAATGCAGGCAAAGCTTCCAGTTCAGTAAAAAAGACCCTCAAGCAGCTCAATGTAGAGCCAGAAATAGTTAAAAGAGTTGTTGTAGCGCTTTACGAAGCCGAGGTCAATGCCATCGCCCATGCCTATGGCGGCAAAGTGTTAGTAGACATCGATTCCGACAAAATAAAGATGGTCGTTGCCGACAAAGGGCCAGGCATACCGGATATCGCGCTGGCAATGCAGGAAGGCTATTCCACCGCACGCCCTGAAGTGCGAGACATGGGTTTCGGTGCAGGTATGGGATTGCCCAACATGCAGAAAAACGTCGACAAACTCAACGTGACCAGTGAGGTTGGCGTCGGCACCACGGTAGAGATGGAAGTCAATTTTTAGTTTCTAATTTCGAATGATGAAATCCGAAACCTTCATTCAGAATTCATAATTCGATATTCATAATTCATAATTGAGACACAATGTTCGTACACGCGTTAAAAATAGATGAGAGGAAATGTATAGGCTGCATGCGGTGCATGAAAGCCTGCCCCACCGAGGCAATTCGCATCACCGGTGGCAAAGCTTACATACAAGAGCATCGCTGCATAGACTGCGGGAAA
>JAGADZ010000036.1 GCA_017613375.1 Bacteroidales bacterium
GGCAGGCGGCGACACCCTCTGCTACGTGCGTCCCACACCGGCAGGCTACGGCTCTGACGTAACCCCATTCTACGTAGGCTCGACAGGATTGCACACAGGCGCCACCTATGGATGCAACGTCTACCTGCCATGGAACAAGGTCATCATCAACCTCAGCAGATTGCAGTACCAGCGTGTTCGCATCAAGTTGACTGCCGGCGACTGCAGCCAGTCGGCTCACTACGCTTGCTGCTATATCGCAGGAGAATGCCAGGGAATGCGCCTTTTCGCCAACGGATGCGCCGCAGGCAATACCGACCAAGTCGCTGAAATCAGAGCCCCTAAAGGTGCCGTGCAGTACACATGGTACCGCAGCATCGACGGCCTGCTCAGCGGTCCCGCTCGTAACGACCTCTCCAACTACGTGATGATTCCAGATGCCAACGACTCTATCCTCGCTGTAACTATCGACCACTTCGTTAATTTTAACAATATCCATGACACCAACACGCAGAGCACATTCCTCTGTCAGATGAAGACAATAATGAACTTGAACACCAACGTGCCCATCATGTCAACCATCGTCACCGACGTAGGAAACACCAAGCCCCGTATGGGTGTGGACAGCATCCTTGTCTGCGACGGCAGCATAATACTCAGGAACACCAGCTACACCCCCTACTCCACCAAGGACAGCGACCTTGTGGACACAAGCATAACCAAATGGTACTTCTACAACTCGACAGTGGAGAATCCTCTTTTCCTACTGGACTCCGCAGTCGGCGGCACCGTCACCTACCAATACCCCAACGCCGGACAGTACTCGGTGACAATGCGTACATCGGCTTTCGACACCTCGTGCTGGAACTCGCATAATTACAGAATCAGGATTATGAAAGCTCCCGAACCCGCCATCCGTCTTGAACGCGACAACCTATGCAAGGGCGACACAATAGTCTTGTACAACAACACCACACCTGTGGCGTCATACCACGAATGGACCTTCCATCTGCCCACAGGCGACACCACCGTGGTCACCCCCAACGGCTCCATCAGATGGTCTTTCGATACCACGACAACCGTAACGCTTAGGACCCACACTTCGCAATACACCATGAGGGACACCAACAACGACGGCGTCGTGGACCGCGTCTACTGCTATGCCGAGACAGACACTGTGATCCATGTAGGCGAATATCCCAAACTCACAGTGTTGGGCGACACCATCGTCTGCAACGGCGACCTCTCCGATGTCTATGTAGTGCCCGATATTAATGGTTGCTCCTTCGACTGGTACAGCGTACTCGGCGGCACCACTCCCGTACAGGAGAACAACTCGCATCTTATTACCTCGATAACACAAGACAGACGTTTCTATGTCAAGGTCACAAGCCCCTTCGGTTGTATCTCGTGGGACAGCGTAGACCTCTATCTCGTCAAGCCGACCCTCAACACCTCCACCGACCGTATCTGCACAGGCGACACGGTGACACTCTGGGCCGGCAAGGCAGCCACCTATGAATGGACCGCCACGCCCTACGACCCCTCGTTTGTAGGCCAAGAGGGTAACGACACCATCAGAGTATGGCCCACGGAGACCACCACCTACAGTGTCGTGGGTCACGGCACCAACGGCTGCGGGGCAACGGCTCTGACACAGAAAGTCACTGTCTATCCATACCCCATCATGCATGTGGGACTCACTCCTGAGTATGTCGACTCTGAGAACCCCTCGGTGCAGTTCTCCGACCTCTCCGAATACGGAGTCACCTCACTCTGGAATTTCGGCAACGGCAACACCTCGTCGGTCCGCACCGTGGTGTTCACCTTCTCCGACTTGAGCAAGGACTCCATACTCATCTCCCTGACCACAGGAAACGCCCTTGGCTGCACAAGCGATACCTCGTTCTACATCCCCGTGGGCATCTTCGCTGTGTGGTTCCCCAACGCCTTCACACCTAAACTGGAGACCAACAAGTTCTTCAAGCCCTTTACCGCCAACGACCTCGAGGACTACGAGCTCTATATCTACGACCGCAACGGCACCCTCGTCTTCAAGACAACGGATGTCGAGGAAGGATGGGACGGCACCTTCAACGGCAAGGACTGCATGCAGGGCGTTTACGTCTACATCTCCAAATACCGCAGACCCGGCGTAGACCGCGTCATGTCGCAGAAAGGAACGGTGACTCTGCTGAGATAAAGAAAAAAAACATCAATGATGAAAAAACATAGAATAATTCTTCTCGCCATGCTGTGCTTTGGAATGCACGGCATGGTTTGCGCTCAGAACATGAACTGTCTGGGATTGAAGAATCCCACCAACTTCACCTTCACCGGCGGCGACGCACAGTCGATTTGGTATGGCGGTGTCGGTAGCAAGCCCGGCAATGCGGCAAGTACATGCTTAAACCTCGACGCAAACATAACGACAACTGTCACTGCCGCAAATCTGGAGACATACACTCCCAGCAGTTCCAGTTGCACCTCGGTTTCTTCTTTAGATATCCACGGCAACAGTGATTACCAACGCCGTTTCGTAATCAAAGGTTCCGGTACCGATGCCGCAACAGGCAACCACCTGTCGTATTTGCCACCCGACCCGTCGTTCACAAGTTCCGTTCGCTTGGGCAACTTCTGCGGCGGTGCCGAAGCCGAGCAGCTCAGCTACGAATTCACCGTAAACACCGACAACATGCTGGTGACGATATGGTATGCCCTGTCGCTCCAGAACGGCCAGCATAATGCAGCGAACAACCCCGAGTTTGTCATCACCGTGGAGAAGAAAGTGGGCAACAACTGGGTTCTGGCAGGCGGCGACACCCTCTGCTACACTCGCCCTACTCCGGATCACAGCAACAGCAACGTAGACCCGTTCTATGTCGGCTCGACAGGCACACACACCGGTGCCTCATATGCTTGCAATATCTACCTGCCATGGAACAAGGTCATCATCAACCTCAGCAGATTGCAATACCAGCGTGTGCGTATCAAGATGACCGCCGGAGACTGCGGATACAGCGCTCACTATGCCTGCTGCTATATCGCAGGTGAATGCCAGGGAATGCGCCTTTTCGCCAATGGATGCGCCGCGGGCAATACCGACCAAGTCGCTGAAATCAGAGCTCCGAAAGGTGCCGTGCAGTACAAATGGTACCGCAGCCGCACAGGCCTGCTCAGCGGCCCCGCTCGTAACGACCTCTCCAACTACGTGATGATTCCCGATGCCAACGACTCCATCCTCTCTGTAACTATCGACCACTTCGTTAATTTTAACAATATCAACGACACCAACACGCAGAACACATTCCTCTGTCAGATGACCACTAAGATGAACGAGACTCTGCCCATCGTGTCGACAATCGTCACAGACGTAGGAAACACCAAGCCCCGTATGGGTGTGGACTCCACCCTTGTCTGCGACGGCAGCATAATACTCAGGAACACCAGTTACACCCCCTACTCCACCAAGGACAGCGACCTTGTGGACACAAGCATCACCAAATGGTATTTCTACAACGCCACTGTGGATAATCCTCTTTTCTTACTGGACTCCGCCGTAGGCGGCACCGTCACCTACCAGTACCCCAATGCCGGACTGTATTCGGTGACCATGCGTACCTCAGCCTTCGACACTTCGTGCTGGAACTCATACAACTACAGAATCAGAATTGTGAAAGCCCCTGAGCCAGCGATAAGGCTTCAACGCGACAACCTATGCAAGGGCGACACCATAGTCCTGTATAACAACACCACTCCTGTGGCGTCATACCACGAATGGACCTTCCATCTGCCAACAGGCGACACTACCGTGATAACACCAAACGGCTCTATCAGATGGGCATTCGATACCACGACAACCGTCACGCTGAGGACACACACCTCCACTTACTTTTTAAGAGACACCAACAACGACGGTATCGTGGACCGCGTCTACTGCTATGCCGAGACAGACACTGTCGTTCATGTGGAAGATTTCCCAACTCTCGTCGTCATGGGTGACACTATAGTGTGTAACGGAACCCAATCGATTGTAAACGTCTCGTCGCAAGACGAAGGAACCACCTATGACTGGTACACTTCCCTTAGCGGCAACACCCCTCTGCAGACAAATACCGCGACACTGACCACCACTCCGACACACAACATAAAATACTACGTAAAAGCCACCAGTCCATACGGATGTGTGTCATGGGACAGCATCGGAATATATATTGTGGACCCTGTCCTTGAAGTGCCCGTGACAAGAATCTGCAACAATACAGAGATAAAGTTGTATGCATCCAACGCTTACAGCTACACATGGACTTCCATGCCTGACGATCCCTCTTTGGTGGGTCAGGAAAACAACGAAACCATTACCGTAACTCCTCACACCACCACTACCTATTCTCTGACAGGACACGGCATGAACGACTGCTCGGCAACACCGTTGACACAGACGATTACAGTGTTTGATTTCCCGACACCGAAATTCGAGATGTCGCCGAAATTCATAGACTCCGAAGAGCCTGTAGTGACTTTCCGCGATGTCTCCGAAGGTGCAACGACATCCTTCTGGAATTTCGGAGGCGGAAACACCTCGACAGAGCGTCAAGTGCGTCACACTTTCACAGACCTGAGCCAAGACTCTGTCTTGATAAGTCTGACGACTGGCAACGAACTTGAATGTACAAGCGACACTTCGTTCTGGGTACCCATAGAACTATTCTCGGTATGGTTCCCCAATGCAATAACGCCATCGCTGAGCACAAACCGTGAATTCAAGGTTTTCACAGGCAACGAGCTTGAATTCTACACGCTGTTCATCTATGACCGAAAAGGCACTTTGGTGTTCTATTCCACGAATCCCGAAGATACATGGGACGGTACATTCAAAGGCAAGGACTGTCCTCAAGGTGCATATACATATAGCTGTACCTACCGTCGTCCCGGAACTACGGACATCGTAACCAACCGAGGCACCGTCTTAATAATCAGATAACCCACGGCTGCATACCAATGCAATGCCAACAAAGAGTGAGATACTCAAACAATACTGGGGGTATGATGAATTCAGGCCCCTACAAGAGAGTATTATAGACTCCATTCTTGCAGGTAAAGACACTCTTGCCCTTTTGCCCACAGGCGGAGGAAAATCATTATGCTATCAACTTCCGGCACTGATGATGGAGGGGATGACACTTGTGGTTTCACCCCTTGTGGCATTGATGAAAGACCAAGTGACGCAGCTGCGTGGAAGGCATGTGGCTGCGGCCTGTATCTATTCAGGGATGAACCGTCGGGAGATAGACATGATTCTTGACAACAGTCTCAGCGGTGTAATCAAGATACTGTATGTGTCTCCCGAGAGGCTTAAGAGTCGCACCTTCATAGACCATTTCCGCCAGATGAAAGTAAGCCTGATAGCCGTTGACGAGGCACACTGCATCTCACAATGGGGTTACGATTTCAGACCGCCTTACCTGGAAATCTCACATATCAGACTCTACCATCCCACGACACCTGTACTGGCATTGACAGCCACCGCGACACCGTCGGTGGCAGATGACATACAGGAGAAACTCTGTTTCAAGAAAAAAAACGTCATAAAAGGGAGTTTCTACAGAAGAAACTTATCCTACTGTGTCTTCAAAGAAGAAGACAAAAACAGTCGGCTGCTGCGGATTATACATAATGTCGGGGGAAGCGGAATAATCTACGTGCGTAACCGAAGACTTACGAAAACGGTGGCCGAATTCCTGAATCAGCACGATATCCCTGCAATGGCCTACCATGCAGGCTTAGCGATGAAAGAACGTGACCAACGACAGAAGATGTGGAGCAAATCCCATAATGGGGTAATGGTCGCCACCAACGCTTTCGGTATGGGTATTGACAAAGCCGATGTAAGATTTGTAATTCACATAGACATTCCCGATTCGATAGAAAACTATTTCCAGGAAGCCGGACGAGCCGGTAGAGACGGGCGGAGAGCATACGCCGTATTGATGTATGACGATTCGGACATAAGCATGCTCAATGTCAGCCTGGAACGCGACTATCCGCCAGCACAGTATATAAGGAATGTATACCGCGGCATCTGCAACTACTACCAAGTACCATTGGGCTCGGGGCAGGACAGTCAATACGACTTCCATCTGGAGGAGATATGCAAAAGTTATGGATTTGAGCATTACACCTTCTTCAGTGCATTACGCTTTCTTGAGCACGAAGGACTGATATCCCTCCCCGAAGAGGGCGAGCTGGTGTCCAAACTGTACATTCCTATAGACAAAGAAGAACTGTACAGATACCAAGTCGCGAACCGTAAAGCCGGCGACATAATCACTGCAACGTTAAGACTCTATGGAGGTATCTTCACCGATTTTACTCCAATAAGCGAGACAAAGATTGCACGACGCTGTGGGACAAGCGAGACAGAGGTATGCAATACGTTGACTGAGATGAACCGACTGAAACTTGCGGTATATCAACGCAAGACCGTGCGACCACAGATTATCTTCACATCGGAACGTATAGACATCAAAGACATCTATATTGGTGACACCAACTATCTGAACCTTAAGAAAGCCGCCAAACGACGTCGCGAAGCCATAGTGGACTATGTGAGCCGCGACACCCAATGCCGCAGCATCATGCTACTGAATTATTTCGGTGAGGACACTGATACAGAGTGCCAATGCTGCGATATATGCCTTAACAAGAAAACTGCAGTTTCTGACACCAAAAAGGACAGGCCGGAAGCATTGATAATAGAGATATTGAAGAAAGAGACCCTCACCATCAAAGAGCTCGCCCTGAAAGCAAACAACATAGAACCGGAGTTGCTGAAAGCCACTGTGCGGAAACTACTGGACAAAAAGAAGATAGAGATGGATCAAGACTTCAATATGAGATGCTCCAGTTCACAATAGAGACGAGATACCGGCAATCCCATGACATTATAGTAACATCCGTCGATACGTTCGACAGCCACCATACCGAACCAGTCCTGCACACCATACGAGCCTGCCTTGTCGAGACACTGTCCCTCATTGACATACCTCCTAATTATTTCATCGGAGACTTGCCGAAAACAGACCTCTGTACATTCTGTGAAAAGAGCCTGCTTTTCCGGTGTGCAGAGAGACACACCTGTGTATACGCGATGGCTGTGGCCTGAGAGTGCCCGCAACATTGCGAGAGCCTCGTCAGGGTCGTGAGGCTTTCCGAGGACCTTGCCGTCAAGCACCACAACGGTATCGGCAGTGACGAGAACCTCATTCCTGCCTATTTTTGAAGATGGATATGCCTTGGATTTGATATCTGCAAGATTCTGGGCAATCAAGTCTACCGGAGTATCTTGAGGAGTAATTTCCACTACATCGACATCAACAATACGCAACGGAAGACCAATTTGCGACAACAGTTGACGGCGACGTGGAGACTTGGAAGCCAACAAAAGGGTGTAGCCCTCTAAAGGATGTATCATCTGCGTCGAGGCGTATTGTCTGTTTTGTATTCCTGGGACACCAGCTTCCCTTCACGGAAGACAGCCTCTACAGCAACTTTGCCATGCTCGTCGTAGAAGAGCCATTTGCCGTCCTTCTCGCCATTGACGAAAGTGCCCATTTCTTCAGGTTTTCCGGCAGAATTATAGCGTTCGTATTTCCCATGCCAAACGCCGTTGCGGTAATTGGCGCGGTATTCTATTTTTCCATTCGGGAAATAGCGGATTTCCTCTCCGTCCTTCTCGTCATCGCGATAATGCATGACATAGCGGAGACGACCATCGTCGTAAAAGCCTTTCCACTCGCCGTTTTTCTTACCATTGCGGAAGGTTCCCACATAATCGATGCGACCATCCTCATACCATGCCGTCCAGACACCATTCTCCTCATTATCCACATAGTCTCCCTCATGTAGTTTATTGCCCGACTCATACCATGTGGTCCATTTACCCTGTTTCTCGCCGTTGACATAGGTGCCCTCACGCCATTTCTCACCAGTTTCATAATAGTAAGTCCAAGTGCCTGTTTCAACACCTTGGTCATAATTGCCACGGATGCCGATACGGCCGTTGGTACGCCAATAGAAAAGCCATTCACCCTGTTGGTCGCCATCCTTGAGCATACCCTGCATGTCGAGCTTGCCCGTCTCGGTCCACCATTTAGCCATTCCGTTGAGCTCATTGTCAACATATGTTCCCTGGAACTTCAGCTGTCCATTCTCATGCCATTCGCGTGAGGGACCCTGTTTTACGCCATTGACGAAAGGAATCTCGTCACGTTGCTGACCATCGGGGAACCACGATTTATAGATGCCGTTTTTCAGGCCTCCCTTGACAGGAACCTCGCTCTTGAGGGTGCCGTCACGATACCATTCGCGTGTAAATCCATCGGTATAGCACTCCACGGCGCATTTCGAGCCGTCGTCATAGAAGATATTCCAGATGCCCTCTTTCTCACCACGGCTATTATATGAACCTTGCTGATAGACCTTCCCGTTCGGATGCCACCAAGTCCAGGTACCTATACGGACACTGTCGTCAGACATCATGCCCTCGACAGCAGCCTGCGTTTTCTGGGGGTCGTAAAACTTCTGGAATTTTATCTGGGCATGCACATTTGCAGCACAGCAGAGAGCTATAAGCAAGAGAACCTTCTTCTGCATTGGAAAATACTATTTAATTAGTTGTCAAAAAACGAGACTAAGCTTATTCTGAATAAATAAATTCGATTCGAATCGGGTCGCCTGAGGTGGCAGTGGCATCGAACCCATTGAAAACCGAATGGGAGGGAACAGAACGACGAGAGTCGATAACCAAGAGAGTGCCCAAATCCATACCACTGGTAAGCATTTTCTGGAGATGACGTGTAATCCTCAGCCGGAAACTGTTTGTCTGCTCGTCGTATTTCCCGCCATAGCCGCTATAATTATCATACATATCCGGGATACTGACCACAGTGCCGTCAAGATAACACTTGAAAGCGGCGATATAGCCCGGCTTGTCGACAGGAGAGATGTCTGCAACGGGGAGCACCAATTCGGCACTGTGAATGACAGCATACGGGTGCTGCTGTTTGAATTGGGTTATGAAGTTGTCGAAATAGAGTTTAATATTTGTGCCACCCATTGGACTGAGATACAGGTAACGGGTGCCCAAAAGAGAGTCATTGACATTGCTGTTGAATGTAGAAAGAACCCCTGTGTAGTTGTTTTTGAACTGCATGAAGTGGGTGGCGTCGTGACCAACAGTGAAGTCATAGTAGCGGTAGGTGTATTGGGTATCAGCGACATAAGCGTAGTAAAGGCTCAAACGCGTCGCGGCGGCAGCGAAATTGACAGTAGCCATCATCGGGGTGCCATCATTGACAAGGCGTATACGCAACCCCTTGAAAGCCTCGGCGAATTCATCGGCATTGGCATAGCTTTTCATCACGAAATAACTCAGCACTCTATTGTCGAGTTTTATATGGGCCACCATGGTGTCGCTCTCAGGAACACGTACAACGCCGTTGAAGAGGCATTCCGAAGTGACTGGTATTTCATCAGTGGAATAATACAGAGAATCCTTGGACAGACCTTCTGCGAGACGATATATCTCGAAATGGAGGTTCTTGTATGATTTTGCCTCGTTGCTGTAGACTTTTGTGAGTGCCAATGAGAGCACTACAGAGTCAATAATGCAATGTTCGTCGAAATCAACACTTGAATTGTTTGGAGTTAAAACCTGGGCATATATGATTGCTTCAGAATTGCCGAATACATCGTCGCTATAGCAGCCCACCATGCCGGAAGACTGTCCTGACGTCAGCAGAGAATCGTCGAAGACAGTATAGGCGACACCGAAAGCAGTATCACGGAGACCGTCGAAGATGGTGGAAGGGTCCTGCAAGCCCACGCCGACAGGTGAGTCTTCTTCAGTGCAGGAGGAGATTGTGATAGAGAGCGAAGCAATTAAAACGATGCAAAATAATGAGATTGCTTTCTGCATATTGGCTATAAGAATTAGTTGTTAATATTACTACCGATGATAGAGTCGTAAAGTTTGTTTATCTGTTCGTAGAATTCAGTGCGGTCGGGATTGTAATCTATGACCAGTTTCTTGTTTGCCTTGGCAAAAGCCACTAGTTCTGGATTGGCGTTAGGGGAAGCGATTACAATGCCATGGGCATATGTAATAGCGGCCTTGGTAAGGGACATGTAATCGAGGTTCTCGAAGAGGCGAAGGTCTTTGGCTGTAGCGCCGTCGGCCTTGAGCTTGCGTTCTATATCAGGGCCGAAATCGCCTTTGAATTCATCGTCGGTGAGGGAGAATACCGTTTTGGTTCCCGAGAAGAAAGCATTTTCCTTATTGATGCGTCTCAGGTAGAACGGAATCATGCAGGAGAACCATCCGGCGAAATGAATCAGATGAGGTTGCCACGCCAGCTTGCGGACAGCCTCGAGGGTGCCGCGGCCGAAGAAGAGTATCCTCTCGTCATTGTCAGTATAGAAGACCCCCTTGTCGTCCGTAAATCCCTTGTGGCGGGTGAAATATTCCTCGTTATCGATAAAATAGACCTGCATACGGGCCGACGGTATCGAACCAACCTTGATGATAAGCTGATGGTCGGCATTGTTGACAATAAGATTCATGCCAGAAAGGCGGATTACCTCGTGGAGCTGGTTTTTACGCTCGTTGACATTGTAGAAACGAGGCATGAAAACACGGATTTCACGACCTTTTTCCTGTACATATTGAGGTAAATAACGTCCCATATAGGAACTTTCTGTCTCAGGCAGAAACGGCATAATTTCTTGATTTACAAAAAGTATTCTTCCCTTTCCCATATTTTTGCATATTACATATCCGTTGCAAAATTACGAAAAAAAAATAAATATACCCTGTTGTTTTTTCAAAATAATTGTTATCTTTGCTTTTTGAAAGAAATAGTTAAAATCTTTTTAACTTTTTTTATTTCATAATATTAATCACAAAGATGCCTACCGCAACGCTGAACGAAACAGAGAAATGCTTCCTTGCAAAGGCAGAGCAATACTGTGCACAGAACGAACAGTGCCGTCACGGCGTGACCGAGAAACTACGTGCCTGGGGGGCAGACAAGGAATTGACAGAGAAAATTGTAGAGATACTTACAGAGGAGGGGTTCATTGACGAGGAACGCTATTGCCGACTTTACTGCGACTCGAAGCTGCGTCTGAACAAATGGGGACGGATTAAGATTGCATACCAACTGAGGGCGAAACAGATAGACAATGAGACAATAGAGGATGCCTTACATCAAATCGACGAGAGTGAATATCGCAATATTCTGGAGCAACTCGCCAAGTCGAAATTGAAGACTATCCATGACGACGACCCTAGAAGGAAAGAGGCAAAACTGATGACATTCCTTGCTTCTCACGGTTTTGAAAAAAACGAAATATATCAAGTGACAAAGAATTTGAAATAATAAAACATATAAAGCATCATGACAAAAAAACTATTAATTCTTGCATCACTGGTATTGGTAGCCACCACAGGAGCCAACGCCAACGGAAACAAACCTTTAAGAGTCAACGATAACGATATCGTCACAGTGGACACTCCCGACGATTCGACAAAGAAATCCGCAGGAGTATGGACAACCAATTCGACACCGGCACTGAAAATCGGAGAGTTCCTGTACCACAACTGGTCCAAGAGTGGTAATTCTCAGATAGACATCACGGGAACCTTCTTCGGAAACTATAAATACACCCATCCGAAATTTGTTTGGGACAACGTTGTAGACCTCGCTTACGGCTATGCATGGCAGGATCTCGACAACTCATCTGCCGACTCGGTAGGAGGACGTTTCGAAACACGCCGCAAGAGCAACGACAAGATAGACCTCACATCGGCACTCTCATGGAAAGCCTACAAGGACTGGGGCGCCAGCTTCACAGCCAACTTCAAGTCTCAGTTCGGGGTTGGCTACACATACGAAGGTATTGGCTACAACGCCATAGCCACTCCCGTTTCAAGATTCATGGCTCCCGCCTATCTGACAACGGCTCTGTCATTTGAATACAAACGAGAGAACTGGTCGGTGTCGCTGTCGTTCCTGACTGGCAAGACGACTTTTGTCATGGACGATTCACTCATCGCAAAAGACATTACCTACGGTGTTATCCAAGGCGACGACTTTCTGGCTACAGACCCCTCGACTTTCACCCACGCCTATTTCGCCCTCGGTAGCTATGTCAAGGCACAATATCTGAAAAAAGACCTGCTGCCAAACCTCGACCTCTATGCACGTGCCGAGCTCTTCTACGACTACAAAAAATCGTCGAACATGGGTTGGGGCAACGATATGGCAAACACCTCCAAGTACACCCTCGCAGAAGGCGAGACTTGGGATGACCTGCAAGCCAAAAACGCCTTTGAACGCCGTCTCTTCGAGACAGACCTCGATTTTGAATTGAAACTCGACTACCGTCTCTCAAACTTCATCTCCGCCAATTTCGCCGTCAACCTGAAATGGGACACCGATTTCAACGGCATGGGCAACTGGGGTCACTGGCAGGTTTATCAAATGGCCGGTGTCCAATTCTTCTTCAACTGGAAAACTCCAAAGGCTGAGTAATCAAATAGTTATTTTTATTATCTTCTCCCTGATTTGTGTCATCTTTTCTGCACAAAACAGTATTGAAAAAAAGAAATATAGTTTTCATGATAGAGGCAGCACTTCGGTGTTGCCTCTTTTGCAACAGAAATGTGAGATTGGATACTTGTGGATGAAATACATCAATAATGGCTTGTTCTGCCAGCCGACAAAGAGATCTGTAAAGTGTATTTTTGAAATGAAGTTGCACTTCGGAGCTGAATCTACATCGCATTTTTTTTATTTTATAAAGACAATAAAACGCACCATGGTGCGTTTTATAATTTTTTTATGAAAAAGATTGCATTAGTGACAGGTGCCAACAAGGGCATCGGATATGGAGTTGCCAAGCATCTCGGAATGAGTGGCTGGCAGGTAATTTTAGGTGCACGCGACGCTCAGCGTGCAGAGAAAGCTATCACCCAGTTGAAGTCGTCGGGCGTCGACGTGCTGGGATGGGTGAACATCGAGCTGCGCGACCTCTCATCCCTCGAGCAGGCTGCCAAGGAGATAGAGGAGAGATATCCCGAACTCTCGCTGCTCGTCAACAACGCCGGCATCCCGGGAGATATGAGCGTGGACAGCCAGCACACCGAGCTCCGTGACATAAAGGAGACACTCGACGTGAATTTCGTTGGCACATTCGCCCTCACCAAGGCACTGATGCCGCTGCTCACCAAGAACCATGGACGCATTGTAAACGTGACCGTCCCTTCGGAAATCAGTCCCTACTGGCACCCACTGGCCTACGTCGCCAGCAAGGCCGCCCAGAACGCCTTGATGGGAGTAATGGCCATCGAGTTCCAGCAGGCAGGCACTCCGCTGGAGATCTTCTCCGTCCACCCGGGTCCCACCACCACCGACCTCAACGGCAATATGGCACTACCCGGATTCCACGACATCGACACCGTGGGTCGCAAGATGGCTGAACTCATTAACGACGGCCAAAGCCATCAGGGCGAGTTTATCGAACTCTACCCCATCGTCAAAGAAGATTGACAAACACTATATAATCATCATCATACAAATGAGTAATCTTCGTTTCAAAGTGCTGCAGGAGGCTTTCGCCAAGAAGGCGGTCGCCGTCCAGCCTCCCGCAGGTATGGTTTCCGACTACTACGGCAACCATGTGTTCGGACGGAAACAGATGGCCCGCTACCTCTCGGCCGAGACCTACAGGGCATTCTGCAATGTGCTCGACAACGGGGCACCATTCAACCGCGAGATTGCCAACA
>JAGADZ010000037.1 GCA_017613375.1 Bacteroidales bacterium
CAGAAAACCGTGCGCCGGCACGGCCCTGATGGTGACGGTGTGGTCTTGCGGAAAGTATCCTCCGCCCACGGCATTCCCCATAGTGATGCTGTCGGTCAATACCGTAACCTCGTAGTTGTCCACGATGGGAAGATAGTAACCCATTACTCCATCCCAATTTATCCAGACATCATGATAATAGCCGATATTGTCATAATGCATTTTCCCACCATAAGGTGAGCCACAGAAATAGTGCTCTGCACTTCTGTACACTGTTGGAATATAATTGTAGCCCCCCATAGATGAATTATAGATATTGCTGTAAGTAGAACCTCCAATGTAGAAAAACGAGTCCACTGTAATTGGACTGTCGAAATAGGTGTCGTATGCGTAGCAGTAGACAAACATATCTACGCCGTCAACTATACGTATTTGCATAATATGAGGCTTTATTGTATCCCATCGTAGAGAACCAAGCAGAATCATCGAATCATTAGGCCCCGATTGGTAAAGGTATAGGTATTCTGGCATTTTTATGGTATCGATAAAAGTTGCCCCCCCAGCATATCTATCAACCATTGCCATCAAACCGTTTATTATAAGAGGTTCGGGTGTGTACATTTTCTTTGCATAAACAGTCCTACTAAACTGGACGGGTGAAAATAATCTAATATATTCAATTTGAGTTGGGGAAAGGGTGTCAGGGTGATAATATATATCACATGAATCATACCACTTATTGTAATAATAGTTCTTGTATCTTCCAGGAATAGTGTCGCAATCAGTGCATGGTGTATATGTTTGGGCAAAGGACGCAGACTGTAAAATCATACACATAACCAAATATAAAACTTTATTTTTCATTTTTTTTATATTTTTGCAAGGTAAACAGGTTGTGCGATGAATCGTCTACAATACTATATACTTGCTGATACTCAATACAATATTCAATCACCTTTTTTATACGACCTTTACACTAATGTTGTAAAGGCACGGTTGGGTCGCGATATCCTGAAACGAGAACAATTCAGTCGTCACGATTTATCGGCACAGATGCTATACAAGCTTTCGGACCACTACCACGCTACAATTGTAACATCGCCTCCCGCTCTATTGAAGAACACCCACTGCGTCCTTACCATGCCCGACGGCAGTTTCATCGCCATAGTCAATAGGCCGCACCGCAGCAAGGCAAGTGAACAGTTGTGGAACTCTCTTTTCAAAGAACATGAAATCACCCTTTCGGTAGATTTCTTCGATATCGGGCTATTGTTTACATCGGTAAAACTCTCCAAGCAGCACTTCGTACTTCGTTAGCCACCAAAGTTGACCTTGTCGAGCATAGGGACGAAGTTACAGTTTCCGTAACGCTGTTGCAAGAACTCGTTCTCCTTCTCCCCCATCTTCACAATACGCAGCATCTCTTGCGTTTCGTCGCCGACAGGAATAACCATAACTCCTCCCGTTTTCAATTGTCGCAACAATTGTCTGGGCACTTCGCGTGCACCACAGGTGATAATGATACGGTCATACGGGCCGTAGTCCACCTCTGTCAAGCCTTTGTAACCGTCGCCGAGGAAACATTTTGCGTTGTAATTCAGGCGTGACAAAAGTTTCTTCGTTGCCGTGTAAAGCTCTTTCTGACGCTCTACAGTATAGACCTTCAGACCCATGGCACAAAGCACCGCTGTCTGATAGCCGCTACCTGTACCTATCTCCAAGACTTTCATCTCTGGCTCAGCGTCAAGCAATTCACTCTGGAACGCCACCATGGAAGGTTGCGAAATTGTCTGACCGCAAGCGATAGGCAAAGCACGGTCCTCGTAAGCCAGATATTCCAATACCGTATCCATGAAGAGATGGCGAGGCACTGCAGACATTGCCGCCAACACCCGCGAATCACCGATACCTTTGCCACGAAGCAGGTTAACCATCTGTTCCCTTAAACCACGATGCTTGAAAGTGTCTTCCATAATCGCCTCTACATTTATTCCTACAAATCAATCTTTCTCTCTGAATCCCTGTGCGACAAGGCGAATGGTGCTGTTCTGAGGTGTGACCATCACTGCCGGGGAGCCCTCCTCGGTAATGTGGCCTATAATATGCACATTCTCCATATCTTTCATATTCTCATAGTCTTTCTGCGCCACAGTGAACAATAGTTCGTAATCACCGCCACCATTCAGTGCATTTGAGACCGGCAGCATATTGTGGCTCATCTCGCTGCACACGCGAGTCGTCTGATAATCTATCGGCAGACGCTCCTCATAGACCTCGCATCCGCATTTGGAACACTGGCAGATATGCAGGAGTTCCGAAGCGAGACCATCGCTAACATCAATCATGGCGGTGGGAACCACGCCCTTCGATGCGAGCTGACGGACTATGTCAAAACGAGGCTCCGGCTTCAGGAAACGCTCAAGGACATAGTCATACGAAGCCAAGTCAGGCTGGAAGTCAGGATTAGCCTTATATGTAACTTTCTCACGTTCAAGGATAAGAAGTCCCGAATAAGCACTACCGAGATCCCCACTCACACAAATCAGGTCGTGCATAGAAGCCCCTGAACGGTAAGTGACATTCTTCTCTTCCGCCTCGCCTATTGCTGTCACCGTGAGTACCATGCCGATACGGCTGCTGTTGGTGTCACCACCCACGAGGTCGACATCATAGCGCTGGCAGCAGAGACGAATTCCGGCATACAGTTCCTCGAGGGCCTCCACAGAGTAGCGGTTGGAGACAGCAATGCTCACGATTATCTGGCGAGGAACACCATTCATAGCGGCGATATTGCTCAGAGCAGCGGCAACGGCCTTGTAGCCGAGATGCTTCAACGGGGTATACATCATATCGAAGTGTATACCCTCCACCATGGTGTTCACCGCCACGAGGGTTTTTGTCGAACCAGTGCCCAGCACCGCAGCATCATCCCCCACACCGAAAACCGTGGAGTCGTTATGGCGTTCAAAACCGTCTGTCAGACGCTCTATCAATGCAAACTCACCGAGAGTATCAAGTTCGGTACGGCCTTCCTGATATTCAAGATTGTCCATAGAAAAAAAAAACCGGAGCAGACATAACTATCCGCTCCGTTGTTAATGGTTTATTTTATGAATTTAAAATCACGTCCCAAGAAGTAGGCCTGATCGCCGAGGCTCTCCTCAATACGCATAAGCTGGTTGTACTTGCATATGCGGTCTGTACGGCTTGCCGAGCCTGTCTTGATAAGGCCGGTGTTCAGTGCCACCACCAAATCAGCGATAGTGGTATCCTCTGTCTCGCCCGAGCGGTGCGAAATGATAGCCGTGTAGTTGTTACGCAGCGCGAGATTGACAGCATCTATAGTCTCCGTAAGAGTTCCAATCTGGTTCAATTTCACAAGGATAGAGTTTGCGACTTTACGGTCGAGACCCATACGCAGACGCTCCACATTGGTAACGAAAAGGTCGTCGCCCACCAACTGGCAACGGTCGCCAATGGCATCGGTGTGCAGACGCCATCCGTCCCAGTCATCCTCGGCCATACCGTCCTCGATACTGACAACGGGGTATTTGTCGACCCAGCTCTTCCAGAAATCGCTCATCTCGGCAGGTGTAAGCTTCTCTCCGCTGCTCCATTTCAGATGATATACATTCTCGTCTTCGACATAGAACTCAGAAGCGGCGGCATCCAAGGCGATGTATACATCCTCGCCGGGACGGTAGCCTGCTTTCTCGATAGCCTGGATAATGCACATGATAGCCTCCTCATTGCTGCCGAGGTTTGGAGCGAACCCTCCTTCGTCGCCTACATTCGTCGACATGCCCTTGCTCTTGAGCACAGAACGCAGATTGTGGAACACTTCGGCACCCATACGCAATGCCTCTGAGAATGTCGGAGCACCTACAGGCATAATCATGAATTCCTGAAAATCTATGGAATTGTCCGCATGTGAACCGCCATTGAGGATATTCATCATAGGAACAGGCAGTGTATATGCGTTGCAGCCCCCAACATAACGGAATAGTTCTTGGTTAGACTCCATAGCCGCAGCCTTGGCACAAGCCAGGCTTACACCCAGAATTGCATTGGCTCCAAGACGCGATTTGTTTTCTGTTCCATCGAGCTCAATCATCTTCATATCGATACTCTTCTGTTCGCTGACATACATTCCACGGAGTTCTTCGTTAAGCACATTGTTGACATTCTGAACAGCCTGCATTACGCCTTTACCCAGATACTGTGACTTGTCGCCATCACGTAGTTCGCAAGCCTCGTGTACACCTGTCGATGCACCCGACGGCACTGCAGCACGTCCCATGGCACCCTGTTCTGTAAAAACCTCGACCTCCACTGTGGGATTGCCGCGCGAGTCGAGTATCTGACGGCCCCTGATTCCTATAATTTGTGACATAAAAAATGATATTTAGTTTATTAATAAATATTTTAAAAAAGAAAAACGAGAAAAAACTTTTTTTATTGCCATAGAAATAAAATTATTAATCAAAGATGGAAAAAGCACTTCTAATCTTGCACAATTGCAAAATAATCACTATCTTTGCAGATGAATATTTTAACCGACAGTTATGTATTTTTTTCTATAAATAAATATAAATTAGTAATTTAATACAATAATTATGAAAAAGATTTATGTTTTTTTGATTGTTTATGCAGCAATGGCACTTTTGCCAACAGTGTCTAATGCTCAGCTTTCAACCTATATTGCTTTAAAACAGGCTACTACAGTATCATTCACTCCTAATTATGGAAACATCACGAGAGCTATGTGGCCTTCATATAGAGCAATAACTTATGTTAGAGATGCCTCCAATTGGAAATTTATTGCACACTATAATTCAACAGATTATATTCCTTTTAACTGTCCTAGTAAAATTCATGTACTTGACTTCATGCAGGTTCCTGGCTCAGAAACATTTGTATTCTGTGGCGGTATACCCAATCCAAACTTCACGACTGTCAATGTCGATGACTACCATGCCGTAGTGGGTTGGTTTAAAATTGAACCAAATAAAGTAGATTTTTGGTATCTTGAGATAGACACTCTCTACGCATTTACAAAACTGGATGCAACAATCTGCCAGAGCAAAGAGCACTTTTACGCTATCGGAGAAAAACGTTTCCTACAGCAGGAGGTTTCAGACAGGAATACTATATTTTCCACACAGATAACCTACAGTACCCTCCATCAAGTGGTTCCATGTGCAACTGTCAGATTATGAAAGTTGACAAAAATGAAACATTGTACGATGTGGTCTGTACCGACGACTATGTGGCTTTTATAGGCTATGACAGGAAAAACAAAAGCTTCTGTATCCGCAGGGACATGCACATGTTCTTTCCCGACCCGTCAACACTTCAGGATTTGTTTCTATACCCGCTTCCGAAAGGAGAACCCGACATAACATCCATGGCTACAGCCCTGAGACATAAATTGACAGAATATTCGGAGAACGATATCGCCGTGTGCCATAAGATCAAGATTAACGACACCACTTACACCATCCAGATAAGAATGTTTGACATCAGCACCATGAATATGTTCAATTCACAGGAAATACCTATCATGGGTAAGATGGACCCGTTGGAGATGACGTTCCTCACGAACGACAGCATTCTGGCATTGCTAGTCACAGAAAACTATTTCCCGATTGCTTGCTCGACGCCAGTCCTATACATAAAACCCTACTTGACGAGTGTATACATAGCCGACTATTTTGACCCTGGAGAGGACTACAGCTCAATAGACAATGTTATAAGAACATCTTCTGACGTGGAGCATTTTGTGTTGGGGGAGACAAAATACAATAATGTCCTGTGGTGCCTCAACAAGGCCACGTCAATAGTTACTGACAGTTGTCGTGATTTTGGGCAAATTGAGATTGGAAATATTAATAATTGTAATTATCATGAAATTGTAAGACCCATATACAATCAGAGTTCGGCAGAAATAATACCAGATACAAGTCTATTTGTAAATAAAAATATTATTGATAGATGTATGATAAAAACAAGACGATAATTTTTTTTATCATGAAAAAGACACTGTTTTATATTTTATTATTGGTGTCGTGTTTTGGTATTAAGGCACAAGATACAATATTCAATCCAGAACAATACTATTTGTTTCCACCAGACTGTAGTATATGTTATGTGAGATCTTTTGATATAATAGAACGTGAAGAATTACAATATGGAATGTGTTATACGGTTCAGTCTGAGGGTATGAAAATATACGGTATCGCTTTAGCATTGGAATATGAAACAATTCCAGAAGACAAACATGTTTTTTTATATGAAGATACGGACAATGGAATTAAACTTGTAGACTCTTCCAAATTCTTAACCAATGACGTCCACCTGCTCAAATTATCAAGACACGACACCAATCTATATATCTATAAAAGAATCTATCATACTTTTTTTACTCGTCCACATAATATTGACCAGCACAATTTCTATGTCACCTACGGCAATTCAAAGTTTAATCCTGTTTCTTGTTTTTGTAGTCCCCCCGATTCATGTTGTTACGGTATTAGTCAAGTAGGATATTTAATTACTCCAACATCGAGGGTGGTAATACATGATTGTCTAACAATATCTCAAGAACTTAGTGATTCCTATATTTGTACCATTCCTACATATACTTGCTACGGTTATCTCCCGATAATAAACCGAAATCTGTGGCAGCCGTGTATGCCTGTCACGGGATTGAGAGCTTCCGTATACCATGACCACGTGATTTTTTTATGGGATGAGGCATACAGATCATGCAACTATGAGCTAAAATGGGGTCTTGCAAATGACGACACCAGCAACTACCAGACATACAATACGAGCAACACTATGGTAGCGTTCACTGGATTAGAACGCGACCAGGAATACGCCTGTCTTGTCCGTTCCCAGTGTCTCTGCAACGACTCCCTGTGGGGTTCGGAATGGGGACCGTGGAGCGACACCATACACTTCCGACGCACCCGATTCATCGACGCTGGGAGCAACAATCCCGACTGGGGCTATGTGGTGGGCGGCGGACACTATGACCTATGGGATACTGTGACCCTCGAGGCAATACCGTCAAGTTCCCGCAGCACCTTCGTCTCATGGAGCGACAGCAGCACGGCGAATCCGAGAACTATAATTGTTTCCCAAGACCTTACCCTCACCGCAATATTCGCATTCGACTCCACAGGACTCGAAGACTCCACAAGTATTACCACCGCAGCACAGCAGCGAATAACCCTTGTCCCCAATCCTGCCACAAACTCCGTCACGATAACCGCCGAGACAGAAATACTCTCCGTGGATGCCTACAACGTCAAAGGCCAACGCATAGCCACCACTGAATGCCATGACACAACCCTGAAACTCGACACCTCCACCTGGCCAAACGGCACATACACAATAACAATCTACACCACAAATGGAACGGTAACAAGGAAGTTGGTGATAAATAAAGGTTAACAGCATCATCCTAATCAAGTCTGTCTTGCATTACAATGTTAGGGCTATAGATTAATTGTTTTTTCCAAATTAATCGAAAAATTAGTGTATATTTGCAAAATCCCCACCATATGGGGAAGTATTATAAAGTATTATATAATAACGAATTAATAATAATAAAAACATTTAAAAATGAAAATCAAATCTATCGTATTGGCTCTTGCCATGCTTATCGTCATGCCTGGTATGGCACGGGCTGATGAAGGAATGTGGCTTCTCTCACTCCTCGGCAAGAACTACGCCGAGATGCAGAAAGCCGGCTTTAAACTCACCCCCGAAGACATCTACAGCATCAATCAGAGCTGTATAAAGGATGCCATCGTAGGCTTGGGTAATGACGGCAGCCCTTTCTGGCACTTCTGCACAGGAGAAATCATCTCCGACCAAGGCCTTATATCCACAAACCACCACTGCGGCTACGGCAAGATTCAGGAGCACTCCACCGTTGGTCACGACTACCTGCGTGATGGTTTCTGGGCCTACAGCAAAGACCAGGAACTCCCCAACCCCGGCCTCACAGCCTCTATCCTCGTCCGCATGGAAGATGTCACCGCACAAGTGCGTGCCGCACTGTCGGACGACATGAGCGAATCAGAGCGTGCAAGAGCCATCAAGGAAATCTCCGATAAAATCTCCAAGAAAGCCATTGAAGGCACTCCTTACAATGCCACCGTCAAGTCAATGTTCAACGGCAACCAGTTCTTCCTCTTCGTCCATATCATCTACAAAGATGTCCGTCTTGTGGGAGCACCCCCTTCATCCATGGGTAAGTTCGGCGGCGACACCGACAACTGGTCATGGCCTCGCCACACATGCGACTTCTCTCTTTTCCGTATCTATACCGCCCCCGATGGCTCTCCTGCCGAATACTCCCAGAGCAATGTACCTCTGAAACCCAAACATCACCTGCCCGTCAGCAACCGTGAACTGAAAGAGGGAGACTTCGCAATGGTCATGGGCTTCCCCGGAACCACAGACCGTTTCCTCACCTCATACGGCTTGGAAGAGACCATGCAGATTTCCAACAAACTGCGTTATGAAATACGCACCGTGAAAATCAACATCCTCCGCGAAGAAATGGCTGCAAGCCAGGAGACACGCATTAAATATGCTTCGAAATATGCCTCCTGCTCCAACTACTGGAAATACAGCAATGAGCAAAACAAAGCCCTCAAGGCCCTGAACACAATGGCCGTCAAGAAAGAGATAGAACGCCAGTATCTTGCATGGGCAAAGGGAAAAGACCCCAAATATGCAAATGCACTGAAACTTATACAGAAAGGCTATGCCGACCGTGCTCCCTATGAGGCTGCGACGACATATATCGCCGAAGGACTTCTCACAGGTCCCGAACTGTTGCTTGAAGCTTTCCGCACATACAACACTCTCAACATCGTGTTCAGCGACAGCCGTTACGAGCCTATGCGTGAAGCTATCATGGAAGAACTGATTCAAGATGGCAAAAACTTCTACAAAGACTACAATATGGCCACCGAGAAACGCGTCATGGCTGCCATGCTCGAATATGTCTACAAGAACATGGACATGCAATACATGCCCGACTTCCTCGTACAGGCCGATAAAAAATACAAAGGCAACTTTGAGAGATACGTCGAGGAGATGTTCAAGAAATCCATCTTCGCCACAGAGGAGAGTTTCCTGAAATTCATGCAGAAACCCAATTTGAAAGTCCTTGCAAAAGATCCTATCGTACTCGCCGGCCAGAGCGCTTACGAGAAATACGTTGAAATCAACAGCCTTATCCCGAAAGAGTCTCGCGACGGCCTGACCCGCGGTATACGCGATTTCACCGACGGTATCCTCCAGATAAACCAAAATGTCAACTTCCTCTGCCCCGACGCCAACTCGACAATCCGTCTCTCCTACGGCAACGTGAAAGCCTACGACCCCAGAGACGCCGTTTCCTACAGTTTCTACACCACCCTGAGAGGTGTCATGGAAAAAGAGGATCCCAACAGTAGCGAATTCGCTGTTCCTGCAAGACTGAAAGAACTCTTCGAAAAGAAAGACTTCGGCCCCTATGCCAACAACAAGGGCGAACTCGTTACTTGCTTCGTCACCAACAACGATATCACCGGCGGCAACTCCGGCAGCCCCGTCATGGATGCCGAAGGCAATCTCATCGGTCTCGCATTCGACGGCAACAGCGAAGCTATGTCTGGAGACATCGATTTTGAAGAAAACCTGCAACGCTGCATCTGTCTCGACACTCGCTACATGCTCTTCGTCATAGACAAATATGCCGGCGCCAAGAACCTTATCGACGAAATGACGATTGTCACGAAATAAGTATCATAAGACGATATCATTCCGTTGCAAAAAAAAGCCGTCCCTTCACTTGATGGGACGGTTTTTTTTATAAAGACTGTTTGATTATCGGCATCTGAACTGCCAGAATGCCACAGCAGCCGCAGCGGCGACATTGAGGGAATCCACACCATGCTGCATCGGAATCTTCGCCACGTAGTCGCAAGCAGCGATAGTGTCCTTGCTCAAACCGTCACCTTCGGTACCCAGAACGACAGCCATCTTATCTACAGAACACAGCTGAGGATTATCAATTGATACCGCTTTGTCGCTTAATGCGAGTGCCACGACCTTAAAGCCCATCTGCCGCAGTGACTCGAACGCTGACGATGCATCGAAATTTGCCATGGAAGTTCCAAGAAAAGTCCATGGCAACTGAAACACCGTGCCCATACTCACACGCACGCTACGTCTGTTCAAAGGGTCGCAGCATGTGGGTGTAAGCAACACCCCTCCAATGCCCAAAGCCGCAGCTGCACGGAAGATGGCTCCTGTATTAGTGGAATTGACGACACCGTCCATGACAACCACACGACTCTGTCCATTACACACCTGTTCGACCGACGGCAGAGCGGGGCGATGCATTGCACACAAAAAACCTCGCGACAACTCATATCCCGTCAGTCGTGACAACAATTCCCGCTCACCAGTATACACAGGTACATCATACTTTTCAGCGAACCACGGAACTATTTGTTCGTCAACATATTTCCGTTCTGCGAGAAATGCCACAGGAACAATGTCGCTCTGAAGAGCAATACGCACCACTTTCAGGCTCTCGGCAATGAAAATACCCTTTTCAGGCTCCAAGCGGTTGCGTAGTTGTGCTTCCGTAAGTTGCGAGAACACTTCCAGTTCCGGTAAGTCAAGACTGTCAATTCTTATTATTTTCATGTCCGCAAAGATACTATTTTTTCGGAAATAATGTCACGTAACAATAAAAACGACAACAGAAATAAAAACAAGAAGCGAAACATCCGGTTTTTCTCATATCATTAAATGCCAAACCATTACAATCAACATAAAACAAATTGAGAAAAAAAAATTTGGTCATTTAGAAAAAACATAGTACTTTTGCAAAAGAATTTGAACAGTATTCAGGTCGTTTGGCCGAGGGGCTAGGCACAGGTCTGCAAAACCTGCTACTCCGGTTCAAATCCGGAAGCGACCTCCAAAGAACCTTGAAATTACAAGGTTCTTTTTTTTTGCAAGAAAACGCATTCTTAGAATACTAAATATAAATATTTTTTTATATGAGACGATATTATTTGTTTTTCTTGGCCTTTATTGCAGGCGTCTGTATGACAGCCTCGGCCCAGGTCAACGTGTCAGTGACAATGACCGACAACACCTCACAGAGCCATACAATCGGGCAATCAGGTGGTATTTATTTCAACAACGGCACTATGACCGTAAGAAGCGGGATGACTTCCAACGATGAAGTATCATATACCACCTCCAATATCAGAAGTATGGTATTCAGCGAAATGACCGCCATTAACAGGACAATGTCTGTGTCTCAGATACGATTGTTCCCAAATCCCACGAACGGTGTATTCACCGTCAACGGAATCGGTGACGAACAACAGAGCATGACCATTTACAACATGCTTGGAAAAATAGTGAAAAGTCAGCCATGCAGCAACGGCACTCATATAGACATCAGCGAACAGCCAAAAGGTGTTTATATCGTCCGCATCGGTAACCAAACAATAAAAATTGTAAAACAATAACATTATGAAAAAGATTAAACATACACTTACTTTACTGGCAGCATGTCTGATAGCCTTCAACGGCATGGCTCAGACACAAGTATTGAAAGTCTACAGCGGCGGTTCGGTCCTGATGCAAAAGAATGTCGATGATATGGACAGCATCAAGTCGGCAGACGGTTTCCTGATGCTCTATTTCAAAGATGGCAACCAGTCGTTTACTCTCAACTCCATTGACAGCATAGGATTTGATTATGTGAACAATGGGTCATCTGATACCACGGCGATAGACACCACTGGTTGTGTCAGGATAACATGGAACGACACTATTGTAAGCGTAAGAAACCCTTACAGCAGCCAAGGTCTCAGCATCAACGTCAGCGGCGGTGACGTGACAGCGGAATCACAGTGCAATATCGCCGACATAGTGTATCTGCTTGAAGGCACGAGCACCAACGGGTCATTCAAACTGACAACCGACAAAAAGTTCATTATCCTGCTTGACGGAGTCAGCCTAACAAACGACAACGGGGCAGCCATAAAGATTCTTAGCGACTATCGCGGTATCGTACATTTGAACCACGGTACCGTCAACACCCTTTGTGACGGAACAGGAAGTGGCGACAAAGGTGCCCTGCAGAGCAAAGGACGCTTCGTGTTCCAAGGTGGAGGCACCTTGAATGTAAGCGGATTGTCCAAGCACGGCATTCAGTCCAGTGGCTCGACGACTATCATCAGTGGCATTATCAACGTTATTACCACCGTCAAGGACGGCATGAATGTCGACAACTTCATCATGAGCGGCGGTACTGTCAACATAACCTCATTGGGTGACGGTGTGGACGGCGACCAAGGATATGTATTCATCAGCGGCGGTCACCTGACAATTACCTGCAACAGCAACGATGTGAAAGGTCTCGGATGCGACAGCACCGTGACTATCAGTGGCGGTACTGTCAACATCACCGTAAACGGAGACCAGTCGAAAGGTATAAAAACCAAAGAAAATATAATTATCAGCGGTGGTAACATCACCGTAAACGCCAACGGAACCGTAGTGTTGGAGGCTCTCGGCAGCGGATACAAGCCCTCGTACTGCACTGGTCTGAAGGCCTCTGGCGACCTGTACATGTATGGCGGCACTGTCACTGTCACCTGTCCTTCGACAAATGACGGAGGAAAAGCCATCTCTACCGACGGTGATATCATCATCTATGGCGGTTCCCTGAATCTTACCGCAGAAGGCAAATGTGAGAAATACCTTGACGAAACAGGTACGTATGACAGTTATAGTTCCACCTGCCTGAAAAGCGACGCCAACATTACCATCAACGGAGGCACTCACATTCTTGCTGCCAAGGGACGAGCCATCTCGTGTGACGGCAATTTCTATCTCAATGGCGGCAACACCACCCTGTCAACAAACGGCACCGGTTTCACCACCATCGGAAGTGGCACCTCATGCACCGACGGTTTCGCACCTGCCTGCATTAATAGCGACGGACATATCATAATCACTGCCGGTACCCTCACCGCCACCAGCACTGGAAAAGGCGGCAGAGGTCTCGTAGCCGACAGCACCTTCACCCTTGGAATTTTAGGCGCTGCCGACAGCCTTATCAATATACAGATATTCACCTCCGGTGCACCAGTCAATGCCGCAGGCGGCGGATGGGGAGGCCAGAGCAGCGACTACTGGAAAGGATTGCCCAAAGGTCTGAAGATTGAAGGCAACATCACCATCAACAGCGGCCATATATCGGTATACTGTTCGCAAACAAGCGGCGACCCAAATGGCGAGGCTATCGAAAGCAAAGACTCTATCTTCATCAACGGCGGCTATATCGAAGCAAACTCCTATGACGACGCAATAAATGCAGGAAAGTATATAGAAATCAACGGCGGCCATTTATGGGCATGGGCACGTGGAAACGATGCCATAGACTGCAACGGTAATTCCATCTATCTAAACGGAGGAGTGATTGTCGCTTATGGTTCAGAATGTGCCCTGGATGACAATTCCGACCATGGCGGACACCTCTATATCACCGGTGGCACCATCGTTGCCATCGGAGGCAATATGGGAGCCATAGAGGGCACACCGACAGTATCCAACCAGAAAGGTTTGAGACTCAATATCAGCAGTAGCGGATGGGGCGGAAGCGGCACCTCGATAGCCACCAACGGATTCTGCGTAAAAAACAGCAATGGTGACGATATTCTTGTATTCAAATCACCAGCAGTTAGCGGAAACGGATTCCAAAACGCCATAACGACACCTCGCAACGGCGCACCCAAGCCTCCAGGAGGTAACTCAAGTCGTGTGTATGTGTCATCTCCTGACATTCAAGCAGGGACCTACACCTACTACACCTCGCCCACCATCAACGGAGGAACACACTGGCACGGTCTGTACAACGGAGCATCCGTCACAACATCAGGCAACGGGACAAGCGTAACAGCACAGTAACTCTTTCTGTAAGACCCTTGGTTGTAGTGTCGGAGAGTGTGTGTATGTCAGCCTCGGGAAAAAAGAAACCGAAGAGACTGTCAATTTGAATATTTTTGTGTATCTTTGCATCCTCTAAAACGGTGTTTAAAGACATATCAATGAAACGTATTCTCATACTGCTATCTGTCTTGTTAATCACAACCCTCTCCTGCTCCCGTCATCAGGAGAAAATTGACAGTCTGCACCAGTCGAAAGTCGATGCCCTGAACAAATTGTCTTTCCAGAACCGTCTGCGCAATGCCTCTCTCTGCGAGAAGTATGCCCGACAGGCCCTTGTCTATATCAATGACAGCCTGCCGCAATACGAAGACGGAAAACTGAGAGCATGGAACAACATTGCCACCTCTTTCTATTTCCGGGCCATACACGACTCTGTGATGGTGTACGTGGATTCCGTGCTGAAATACAACGGGAAATGTCACAACAAAGATGTTGAGCAGGTGCTCGCTCATCTCATGGAGGCACGTCTGCGGCAACGCAACTGCGACATCGCAGGCTCATACCAGATTCTCTACGACATCGAACAGTCTGATTTCCTCTCTGACGACAAGAACGATTTGCTCTACAATCTCGCCAAGAGCGAGTTCTATATCACCACCACCGTCCTCAACTACCACTACCGCAACAGCTCTCTGGACCGTCACGGCCATCTGCTCGCCGAAATGGAGGAAAACAGAGACAAACTGAGGTGCGACTACTCCGAGGACATGTCGTTCAACTATGCCTTGGCCTACGGCTACTACGCCATGTGCAACGACACCGCCGAACAGGCCGTTCACCTCAATAAAGCCCTCGGGTACTGTGCCGACAATCTATGGCTGATGAACGACAGCACACGCTACAGTACCTACCATCTCGGCGACACCTACCAGCTGCTCGGTTTTATGCTGTGGAGCCGCAACATCCTCCCCGAAACATGGGACTATAACAAAGAATTACTTGAAGATATCTGTAACCTGGTGTATGAAGCCTTCGGATTCGATGTCGCTTCGGAACCAGACATGGCATTTGCGTTCCTGCGGGAAGCCACGGCACTTTTCTGGCTTCATGACGACCCGTACCAAAGACTCGGAGCAATTGTCTCGACAGGACGATACTGTATGTATCGCGGTGACACTGCTACAGCACGCGAATACTTCAATGAGGCTTTGGTAGACACCTCCATGTTCGGTGTGGCACCAAAGTTCGAGGCAATGCTCTACGAAGGCTTCCTCACTGCCGGATGTGCCGCCAATCTCGACGAAGTGGCGGAATGGAGCCGCAAAGAAATCGAACTTCTGAACTATATCAAACAGAACGAGCGTGCCGACTTCCTGCTGCAGAACGAACTCGCAAAAGTCAAGGAAAACAGCCACCTTCTCATGATGCTCTCTCTCCTGCTGCTCGTACTTGCTCTCGGACTCGTGACAACACTGATACTGCTACGGAGACAAACAAAAGCCCTTCAAAAAGAGACCTGTCAGCTACAAGAGGCCAAACAGAAAGATTTTGAACGCATAGCCAATGTGGAAACATGCCTGTCGGTGCTGCGTCACGACATCAATCCTTTCATATCCTACCTCCAGAATGACAAGCTTCCAGAAGAACTTAAACACGAAGTGACAGGACAGCTGATACGTACTTTCGAGAATATCAAAAACTGGACCAACCTTTCCATCCCTAACGGACTGCAGTTCCGTTGTTCGACAGTACCCATGCAGGAAGTCTTTGACGAAGTGGAATCCAACATCAACAACTTCAAAAGCGGAAAGGTAACTCTCGCATTCATCGAGACAGACCTGTCTGTCAAGGGAGACAGGCAACTGTTGATGATAATGCTCCGTAATCTGGTCAACAACGCACTGCAATATACAGACGAGGGGCATATTACCGTCAATGCCGAAATCTACGCCAGCAACGGCAAATTCGTCAGAGTCAACGTCTCGGATACCGGACGGGGGATGTCGCCAGACGAAGTGGACAACCTGTTCCGCACCGACAAAACACCACGACAAAACAGTGGCGAAAAAGGATACGGCTCCGGCTTCGGCTTGATACTGTGCAGATACATTATCAAAAAACACGACGACAATACTCTGCGAGGATGCCGCATCTGGGCAGAAAGCAGCGAAGGTAAAGGTTCCACTTTCTCTTTCCTCATAGAAAAAGCATGACATACGATATGGAAGAAAAGATAAAAGTGATGATTGTCGATGACGAGCCAATCATCCGCAAAGCAATAAAATACGAACTCAACGAACGTCACGGCATGGTGGACTGCCGCATGAACGACGACGGCGACGTGCAGCAAAAAGAGGTCGTGGTGCTCGACACTTTCCTATCCGGACCTCAACTATTTGCCGCACTGAATGACACTCAACGTGAAAAGCCCGATTATCTGCTTGTCGACATGGAGTTCCAAGGCGAACCTACTGGCGGCATTTTCATCACCGAACGCATACGCAGACAATATAAAAACAGTCGTGGCGAAGATATAAAAATCATTATTCTCTCAGGACGTTTCGACAATCCCCTGCATAGCGAAATCAATCGCGAAAAACGTCTGAAAGAGATAGGCGGTGTTGTCTTTGAAGCCCTTCACAGGGGTGCCAACGCCTTTGTCAGCAAGAACGCCACAGGCGGTTTTTCCATAGAGAACATCCTAAGGGCTATCTCTTGCCTCGAGCGTGGGGAAGAATACTATTTCAACTATCCCGTCATGCTGACTCTCAAGGAGGCTGCGGAGATGTATATCGAGAAAGAGTCGTTCGTCCCTTTCGAAGAGGAAATCAGCGAAGAAGAACGTGAAATTCTTCTGCTCGAAGCAGCAGGATGCACAGCACAGGAGATATCAATGAAACTGACAAAATGGGCTGAGACCGACAAATCCATCCAGGAAAAGCAGAAAGAACTGTCACGCAAATTCAATATCGTAAACAAATCCGGCGCCCGTATCGCCAAAGCACTCCAGCATCATATCATAGATGCCAACAACATCCATTACCTGAAACGCTGACAGGACCTCCCTTGAATTAAGATAGCGATAACAACAATAAACCCCGAAGATTGGAATACCAATCTTCGGGGTTTATGACTTATTGACCTGTCGTAATACTTACTCGGCCTTTGCTTCTTCAGCTGCGGGAGCTTCCTCGACAGGAGCTTCAGCTGCGGGAGCCTCGACAGTCTGTGCCTCGGGAGCGGGAGCAGCCTCTTCGGCCTTCTTGCCACCACGGCTACGACGAGTGCTCTTGGCTTTCTTAGCCTTGGTCTCTTTCAACATGTTCTCGTTGTAGTCAACAAGTTCGATGATGCACATCTCTGAATTGTCACCATGACGGATACCGGTCTTAAGGATACGGGTGTAGCCACCAGGACGATTGGCAATCTTCTGCGACACCTCACGGAACAGTTCATTGACGGCTTCCTTGCTATGCAGGTAGCTGAAAACAATACGACGATTGTGGGTCGAATCCTCTTTCGAGCGATTGATGATAGGTTCAACATATACTCTTAACGCCTTGGCCTTGGCTAAGGTCGTTTCCACTCTCTTATGCATTATTAAAGACGTGGCCATATTGGACAGCATGGCAACTCTGTGCGCATGAGTTCTTGACAAATGATTTACTTTGCAACCGTGTCTCATAGTTGTTATTCTTTATCTAATTTATACTTTGAAATGTTCATGCCGAAATCAAGGTTCTTGGAAGCCACAAGGTTTTCAAGCTCTATAAGTGACTTCTTTCCGAAATTTCTGAATTTCAGCAAATCAGCTTTATTATAAGAAACCAGATCACCTAATGTTTCCACCTCGGCAGCCTTCAGACAGTTGAGGGCGCGGACGGAAAGATCGAGGTCTATCAACTTGGTCTTGAGGAGTTGACGCACATGGAGTGTATTCTCGTCGAATTCCTCGACAACCTGCTTGGGTTCAAGCTCGAGGGAGATACGCTCGTCGCTGAAGAGCATGAAATGCTGAATCAGGATTGTAGCAGCCTCCTTCAAAGCCTCCTTAGGATGGATGGAACCGTCGGTCTGGATATCAAAGGTCAGTTTCTCGTAGTCCGTCTTCTGCTCCACACGGTAATCATTAACTTCATATTGAACGTTCTTGATGGGGGTGTGGATTGAATCGATGGCTATAACACCTATCGGGTCATTGGGTTTCTTGTTCTCGTCAGATGGCACATAACCACGACCTTTTTCAATATTGAGTTCGATATTGAGTTTGGTGCTGGGTTCCATGTGGCATATCTCAACATCGGGGTTGAGCACTTGGAAGCCCTGCAGATAGTCGTTCAGATCACCTGCTTTGAGAACATTCTTATCCTTAACCTCAAAGCTTATCTTTTCCGAGTTGGATTCTTCCAACTGGCGACGGAAGCGGATTTGTTTGAGATTGAGGATAATATCAGTCATATCCTCCACCACGCCGGGCAGAGAGGAGAACTCATGATCAACGCCGTCAATGCGTACCGACGTGATTGCAAAACCCTCCAGGGATGAGAGCAACACGCGACGCAAAGCGTTGCCGATGGTGATACCGTAGCCAGGCTCGAGAGGACGGAATTCGAATGTCCCTCTGAAATCGTCAGCCTCAAGCATGACGACCTTGTCCGGTTGTTGAAAAGCTAAAATTGACATTTACTGGTTCCTTTCTGTTTTCTTCGAAAAATAATATTGAGTTTCTCCTTACGTACTATTACTTGGAGTAAAGTTCAACGATAAGCTGTTCGTTGATATTCTCGGGGATGTCCGCACGCTGGGGATAATTGACGAATTTGCCAGTCATAGCAGCACCGTCCCACTCGAGCCAAGGATAGTTGTTGGCACGAGAAGCCAGAGAATCGGTGATAACTTCAAGCGATTTGGAGCGTTCACGCACGGAGACGACATCGCCTTCTTTCAAAGAATGAGAAGGAACATTGACGACA
>JAGADZ010000038.1 GCA_017613375.1 Bacteroidales bacterium
ATTTTTTTTTCCGAGGGATGAACTTTTTTTCGTATTTTTGCATTTTCTTAGATTCATTGAAATGATGACCAATATACCCAATTTAGACGAGCTGATACAAATGGCTCTCCGGGAGGACATAGGCGACGGCGACCACAGCACGTTAGCATGCATACCACCTTCTGCACATGGTAAAGCTAAAATGGTGGCAAAGAAAGATGGAGTCCTCTGCGGCTCGGAAGTGGGAGAACGGGTGTTCCATCTTGTTGATCCTGATATTAATGTTGTATTATTGAAAAACGATGGTGATTCCATCAACGTCGGTGATATTGTTATGACGGTGGAGGGCTCTTCTGCAAGTATACTCACTGCTGAACGTACAGCCCTCAATTTCATGCAACGTTTGAGTGGTATCGCAACTGAGACAAACCGCATGGTCAGAATGCTCGAAGGACTGAATACCAGATTGCTTGATACCCGCAAGACAACCCCGAATATGCGTCTGTTGGAGAAATATGCTGTCCATTGCGGTGGCGGCACAAATCACCGTATCGGATTGTACGACATGGTGATGCTTAAAGACAACCACATCGATTTCGCCGGTGGCATCGAGGCGGCAATAGACCGCACAAATGAATACCTACGCAGTAAAGGCAAATCACTCAAGATAGAGATAGAGGTGCGTGACCTTGACGAGCTGGACAGGGTCCTTGCTCATGGCGGCGTAGATCGTATCATGCTCGACAATTTTGACATCCCAACTCTTAAAACAGCAGTGGAGCGTATAGGCGGCCGTTACGAGACAGAAGCCAGTGGCGGTATCACCGACCAGACCCTCCGTCCCTACGCGGAAACAGGTGTGGACTTCATTTCCGTCGGAGCTCTGACGCATCATATCAAGAGCTTGGACTTGAGCCTTCTCACATGCTAATAAAAGGATTTCCTGATGTCGCATAGCTCAAAGAAAACAACAACACATATTAAGGAATCTCTGAAATCTACGAATTTCGCCTTGCGTTTGAAAAGACAATGGGATTCTTTTCTACGATTCTGGGGTCTGAGAGTTATTCCTTTCCTCAACAAACTCGTCCTCCCGGGATGTGCAGGAGTCCCTCTGGTTCAGATTTTGAGTCATTTCTCTAACCGTGATCTCTGGCAGAGCTCAAAGGCTCTGGCTTTCTCTTTCTTGATGGCATTGCCTCCGTTGCTGATTTTCTTCTTCACATTGATACCTTATCTCCCTATCCAGGGTCTGCAGAACGAGATGCTTGACCAACTCAGACTAATTCTGCCTGAGAGTATTTTTGGTAGAGTTTCCGATACCATCACCGATGTTATGAGTCACAAGCACAGCAGCCTTCTTTCCATAGGTTTTATAGGTTCCATTATATTGGCAGCAAATGGTATACACGGTCTGCTGCAATCGTTCAACTCTGTAAGCCACAGTATCGAATGGCGTTCTTTGGCACGGCGTTATCTGCTATGCCTCATCCTTGTCGTGATTCTTTATGTCCTTGTCGTGGCTATCCTCTCATTGCTGATAGGTTACAAATTCTTCATTCAGTTTATGCTACGCAAGAACTTCATGGCGGAGACGACGCTAAGCCTCTTCGCTTTCAGTTTTGGACGATGGATAATCTTGGTTTTCCTTACTCTTTTGACTCTTAGCATCCTTTATTATCTTGCTCCTGTCAAAAAACAGCGTATCAATTTCTTCTCTATTGGCTCTTTGGTGTCGACATTGCTTATTTTTGGCCTGTCGTGGGCATTCCAAGTATATATCAACAACTTCAACAATTACAATATCCTCTACGGCTCTATCGGTACTTTGTTGGTTGTAATGCTCTGGGTCTACGCTAACTGTGTGGTTATCCTCGCAGGTTATGCCATCAATATCGCCATAGCAGAGAGCCGCGAGGTCCGATACGAACCCTCACGACGTAGGAAAAAGGAAATACGTCATAAATATAAAGCTGTTCCGCACTATTCCCTTCGTACAGAGAATTGCGATGGCCGCCAACCTGTGGGCTCTCATATCTATCACAGTCCTTCGGGTATATCGGCATATAAAAAGAATGAATGTGAGAATGGGTGATTATGTAAAGGAAAAAGTAAAAGTTTGCGTTAATAATAAGGTTGACGTTAAGGTTAATTAGAAACTATAGTTGGACATATTAGTCCTATAAAAAAACTAACAATGATAATTCAGAAATCACACGGCAAGACATTGCCAATGGAGAGTGGAAGCGACTCTAAATTCAAAATGATAGCAAAGACAATGGCGGGTCTGGAAGAGATTCTTGCCGAAGAATTGCGCTCCTGTGGTGCAGAGGATGTAGAACCTCTTGTCCGGGCGGTCTCTTTTATGGGCGACATGCGTGTCATGTATCGTGCCAATTACACGTGCCGCACCGCGCTGGCAATTCTCAAGCCTTTTGCTGAATTTGAGGCACATGACGAACAGGAACTCTATGACAATGTATACAAGATAAAATGGGAGAAACTGCTGGACGTGGATGGCACTTTCATGATAGACTCCACTACTTCTGGCGATGTGTTTACCCATTCCTATTATGCAGCACTGAAGACAAAAGATGCTATCGTAGACCGTTTCCGCCGTATGTTCAACTACAGACCGAATATTGACACGGAAAACGCGGATTTCAAACTTAACCTCCATATTGTAGACACTCATGTCACTCTGCTCATGAACTCTTCTGGAGAATCGCTACATAAACGTGGTTACAGGCAGGCTGTCGGTGTTGCACCTATCAATGAAGTACTTGCGGCTGGTATGATAAAACTTGCGGGATGGAGATGCGACTGCAATTTCATGGACCCCATGTGTGGTAGCGGTACGTTGCTTATTGAGGCTGCCATGATGGCCAACAACATCCCGGCACAGTATTACCGTGGGGAGAGGTTTGCTTTCAAGCGTTGGAAGGAATTTAACCTCGGAGTATGGAAGAGTGTCAAGGAACAGGAAGACCGTAAAATAGGCTCTGTGGATTTTGAATATGAGATATGGGGCAACGATATAGATATGACGGTGTTGGAGCAGGCTGAGAAAAACCTCCAGTTCGCCCGTCTCCATAAGGATGTGATGCTATATAATGGGTCGTTTGAATTCCAGGCCCCTCCAGAGGGCCGTACACTTATTGTCACCAATCCACCCTATGGTGAACGTATCAAGGTCGAAGACCTTAACGAACTGTACACCAAACTTGGTGACACTTTTAAAAATCTCTATGGCGAGAACTGTGAAGTATGGTTGATTACATCCGATTTCGAGGCAATCAAGCATATAGGGTTGCATCCATCACGCAAGATTCAGCTTTTCAACGGCTCTCTGGATTGCCGTTTTCTTAAATATGAGCTCTATTCGGGAAGCCGCAAAGCTAAGTGAATGTGAGAATGAGTGATAATATTAAGAAAACGTTAAAGTTATCGTTAAGGTTAAAGTTAAAAAAATAGTCCTATAAAGATATCTTCTTCTTTCATCAAGGAAAAGGCCCGTGAGGTCGGTTTCGACGCTTGCGGCATTGCTCCTGTGGCAAGGCTCTCTGAGGAGGAATACAGACTCAATGAGTGGTTGGCTGCGGGATTCCAAGCCGATATGAGTTATATGGAACGCAATATTGAAATGCGTCGTAACCCTGCTATCTTGCTGCAAGGTGCACGCAGTGTTGTCTCTTTGTTGCTTTCTTATAAGCCCGACCGTCTGATTGAGGGCGATATACGCATTGCACAGTATGCATACGATGAGGACTATCATGAGAAATTGAAACGGATGCAGTATCAGCTCATCTCAATCATTAAGCAACGTTATGATGGGTTCGATGCTCGACCGTTTGTAGATACGGCACCCATCAGTGACAAAAACTGGGCTGTCCGTGCCGGTTTGGGATGGCAGGGGAAAAACACGTTGCTTGTCA
The DNA here is from genome assembly GCA_017613375.1 of Bacteroidales bacterium. Lineage (GTDB taxonomy): Bacteria > Bacteroidota > Bacteroidia > Bacteroidales > P3 > Colimorpha. Next base: position 3,915 of record JAGADZ010000038.1, read on the forward strand.
ATGAGAAACTGGGCTCCTTCTGTTTTCTTGGCGAGTTGGTTACCACGGCTGAGGTTGATATTTATGATTCTCCCAATGAGAATGGTTCGGATAGATGTGGCGAATGTGAACGTTGTGTTGATGCATGCCCAAACAAGGCAATAGTTTTTTTCGCTCAATCGGGAAGCTATCATATAGATGCGTCAAAGTGTACCTCTTATAACACTGTAGAGAGCAGGACGGAGGAGTTGCCGGATTCTCTTGATACACGTGGATTCGCTTTCGGGTGCGATATCTGCCAACAGGTCTGCCCCTATAATGTTACTGCACCATGGGCATATGCTCTTTCCGACGAGCGAAAAAAAGAGTTGGAAAGTCTCCCCTGTGCTGACGAGGAGACTTTCAGGCGAGTCACAAAACACAGTGCCATGAATAGGATAAAATACAGCCAGTGGCGACGCAATATTGATTTTTGTCGCAGTAAAAAACAGTAATCAGATAATCTGTTCTGTGTAATAATTCGGGTTTATTATTTGGAGAGAATGATATGTAGTGCTGTGATAAGTAATAAAACAAGGGGTGTCTCGTCACATATGAGACACCCCCTTGTTTTATTGTGATAAAGCGGGCTTTTTATTTTCTGCCTCCTCTTTTACCAGGGGTGGCGTTGTTGTTATCAAGACCCAGTTTTGCTCTGAGAGCAGGGGGTATACCGTCTTTGTGGACGAGGATATTCATGGTTTTGTAGCGGACGAATGCCTTGCTTGCGAAGAACATACCATGGTAGTCACCATAGTCGCCCCAGCTGTTTTTAACCATATAGTATTCGTTGCCCATTTGGTCAGTTGCCGTACCGTAGATAAGCATGCCGTGGTCGTCGGTAGTCTCCCAAGCATCATAAGCTTCCTGACGCTCATCCTGAGTAACCCATCGTTGTGGTGTAGGATGTTTTGCGGCTTTGTCCTGAATCTCTTTGGCACTCATGCCGCTCCAACGAGCTTGGTCACTTCCGATGGAAGAGGTTGCCTGAGTGGCAGGAAGGACACAGAATCCTTTGCGTACACCAATGCGGAAGCCCTGCTCACTGACGTCGCTGCCCCATGCTACAGTATAGCCGTTGGCGATAGCGTAGTCCATAATCTCCATCATCTCATCGAGAGGTACATTGTAGCTCTGACCCCAACGCCAGTTGTCTTGGATTTCGAGGACAAATTTCTCATAGAAGGGATGGTGGGTATAGCTGGTGATACTGATATAATCATCAGGATTGAGACCTAACGACTGGTAGAACGACATAGGAGTGTACTTCTTTCCTTTGTAGGTGAATTCTGTGGGGCAGGTGCCTAGATAAATGTCATGAACAGCCTGGATAGCCTTGAGGCAGAGGAGTTCATGGTCTTTGTTGCGTTGCAGTTTGCCGAGTTTACCCTTGGCAATAGCCTCTACCATGACATCGGTAAGTGCACTGAGTTCGGAGTGATCGGAAAGGGTGTCTCCATAAGCTGCACCGGGACGCATCTCTGATTCAGGGACAAGGCCGAAATGGCTCATTCCATAGATGACATCATAGAAACTGCCGCCTTGGCTAAAACTGACATCCCCGTGGGTACGGATAGCTGCCATTGCACGGTCGCGGTAGGTGTTGCTGACAATGAACATCTCGCTGAAGTCATACTCGCCTTTGTTCATGCGGAGCAGTTCGGCTTCGATGAATGCCAAGCCGCTGTAGCACCAGCACGTACCGGCTTTGTTCTGATTCTTCACAGATGTCACGGGCAGTTCCTTGGTGATTGTGAAAACGTAGCCCTCGTCATCTTTATTTTCGGTATTCTGTGCGAATACCGTGGCGCTGATAGCTATGGCGCCGAGGATTGCAAAAAATTTCTTCATTGATTTGTAAATATTTATAATTAAACTATATTCTTTGAATTCTCTGCAAAAATACAAATTTTTCCTAAATAATATTCAAAATTCATATTTCGACATTCAAAATTATTGCTACTCTTCGGGTGCGAACATTGGATCCCAGGCAGGCAGCATAATGGGCTTTTGCTGAAGCAGAGCCTTGATGTTGGCAGGGATGTATTTCTCTTCCAATACCACACGGAACATGTACTCGTTGAACCAGTCGTTGGTCATGATAAGGAATCCCTGATAGCCATAGCTCGGGCCCCAGCTGTTTTCCACCATCCACTTTATCGGATTACCGTTGGCGTCAAGGTCTACGGCACAGAGTGTCATGGCGTGGCTGCTTCCTGAAGCGAAAGTGCTGACACGCTGCTCTTTGTTCATGCCGAAGGTGGTGCCCATGAGTGCCCCATAGTCGTAGTTGTTGATGTCCATGAATCCGTTCTCGCGGTTCAGGAATTTCCCTACGTCGCAACTGAAATACATCATGGTACTGTCTTTGATGGAGGCAATGCACATTGGTGCTATCTCACTCATAGGCAGGTTTATGTATTTCCAGTTCTGTCCGTCGTAAACATGACGGTCGTACTGTATTTCGTAAACTTTGTAGTATTCACGAGTGGGGTCGTTCATGACCATATAATACTGGGAGAAATCCGTCTTGGCGTATTTCTCATAGAACGACATGGGGGTATAGGTGGCAGTCTCCACAGCCTCACCTTTGTTGTTGCGTTGTGTCCATGTGAATTCCGTGGGAGGTTCGCCGAAAGTCAGCGCCAACATCCTGTATATGGTGCTGAGCATCTCTGTTTTACGCTTGTTGAGGTTTGCAGGTGTCATGCCTTTCTGTGCCGCCATGGAGCGTAACTCAAGACCAAACTCGCGTAATTTCAGTGATAAAAGGTTGCTTATGGCACTGGTGTTGTTGGTGTTGTAAGTCTCTGGCATAACATCTGAAGGCACAAGACCGTATTTCTCGACAAGATTGGCAATGCCTGTAAACTGTCCGCCGTCACCAATGGGGTTTTTGAATAACCACTCAACTTCCTGGTCGGTCATGGGTTTCTTGTAAGTGTCTATGACTGCCTGCAGGAAAAGATTGCTTTTCTCCAGTTGGTCATAAAAGAAGGTGTAAGCCTGAGAGAACTGGAAATTGGCAGGGAGATTGTGTTGACGTATAGCTTTGTTCCTCAGAACGTTCATTCCGGTGAACATCCAGCAACGTCCGCTGCTTTTCTGGTCAGTCACGGCACTGCTGACAACTCGGTTGGAGAAATGCGAGTCAAAAGCCGTGGCGTTCTCATGGTTAAGGGCGAGCTTCATAGGATTCTGGTTCACCAAAATGTTACGCATTGCTCTGTCGGTTGCAGTGTGACCGTATGAACCTCTTATCTGCTGCATCATTTCTGTGCTGATGCCGCCATTGTCATTCGTAACGGCTGTCCCTCTGTTCCTTTGTGCCTGTATGGCTGTACAAGCCAACAACAGCATTGCTGCAAGTAAAAATCTTTTTTTCATCGTATTGAATTGTTATATTTATTTCGTTGATATACAGTTTTTATTGTTTGAAATCGGGATATTCTTCACGATTTATTACGGCACAAAAATACAAAAAAAATCGAAACTAACGGCACAAAACAGATGCCGTTTTTTGATTTGTATCAGTATGTCTATGTACAACAGTTTGTTGCTTGTCAGAAAATGAGAAATTTGCCGCGATATCGCATATAAAATGCGAATATAAAGTTGTTTTTGCCCAAAATAATGTCGTGATAGGCAAGTACGTTTAATCCAAGATTAAGACCTTTGAATTCATGTTCCAAGGCGATGTTTAAAGTCAGCATTTTGCGTATGTCGGCGCCAGATGTCTGATTCGCACCTGTTGCCATGTGAAGGGCTGAGTAGTTGTTTATCGACCAAAAAGTCGGATTGCCCATGGTACTGAAATAGTGCTCCCCATACCAATAACCTGCTATGGCTTTTATGGATATGCCTTTGCCTTCATCTCTGTCAATATGTGCAAATTCGTAGCCTATGGTCGGGTGGAAACTTCTTCCGGAATTGTCCAAAGACTTGTCTTCAAGATGATAGAACAGTATTGGAAAATCAAGCCTGATATGGTTGGAATTGGACTTGTCGGTATTGGAGAAAATGTAGTCAAATCTCAGGGCTACACTCTCGTTAAAAGTTGTCACTGTGTTGGTGTCTATTGTCTTGACCTCTCCGCCTCGGTGGCACGCAATGAAATGAAAAGGTATGCTGACGAGTCCTAACTGACTGTATTTTTCCTCAAAAGTCACATGCTCTCCATAAGATTCTTTTGAAAACTTCAAAATATCAAATTGATGCCTCGTTCCCATAGTGAATCTCTCCTGATCCGCTGTCCATGGCCACAGGTAATGGTTCCAGTCAAGCCATGTGTCACTTTCCCAGATGTTTGTAGCTGTTGTTATTTGCAATCCGTCTTCACGATAGTTGTAAATCCATCGCGATGGGTCATATACGGCATTGCCTATTAAGTGATGCTGGCTTCCGATAAGTGTTCCTGCAACGATCTGCATCCATGGAGCAGGCATGTAAAGCAGCGAGAATGTGGGTCTGAAACGGTACAACGAATCAAGTCCGGCAAACATGGTGGCATCCATCCCTACACGCAACTGGGCACGTTCGTTTATTCCGTAAGCAAGGGTGGGGGTAAGACGAAACCCCGTAACGGTAAACCCCTTTGCCATGGGAAGTTGATATTCTACATCATAAAAAAATCCAGCGGCGTCAAGCTCAAGAGTTAAGTGCCGGCACTCATGCATTAATTCTTCGGCAGATGGATTTTTGTCTGTTAGTATATGTGGAGTGTACCAGGTGTCGTTGGTCAGTACTATCGGCCTTCTCGGTTCATAAAACTGTCCGTGGCAATGCTCACCAGCCATGGTGTCATGCCCTTGGGCGAAGGTATACATGCATGTTGCCAATGCAAAGAAAAAAAGGACGATTCTTTTCATATCTGTGTATTTGTCGATGTGTCTGATTTCCAATGATTGATAGCTTCTTCGATTAGTTCTTCGAGTTGTTGCTCGGGTACTTGGCGTACTACAATCTTTCCCGTGTGGTCTATAAGCATCATGTGCGGTATGGCGTTGATGTTATAAATTGAGCGTCCATTATTGTTGATATCAATAAGTTGCGGCCAAGGAATCTGTAATTCATCACTTGTCTTCCTGAGTTGTACTGTGTCGTCGTGGACGTCGATACCGACAATCACGAGTCCACGGTCTTTGTATTCTTCGTAAATCTCTTTGAGTCTGTATTGTATGACATATCTGCAGGGACGACACCAGGAGGCCCAGAAATCCACAAGTGCGACTTTCCCATCTATATATTCACTGAGATTACGTGTGGAGTCAGTGTTGTAGTCAATGCCGGAAAAGTCTACATAGTGGTGGCCTTCTGTGAGAGTGTCGGGATGCAGGCTGTCTATTAAAGACTCGGTGTCAGAAATGATGGAAGTGCTTGCAAGAATGGAGTCTATATCCATACCTGACTTGTCTCGCTTAATACCACATCCTGTCAAAAAAGCGACAGTGAATATTATTGTGAGCAGTGTGAAGAATGGCTTTCTTGTTGAAAGGCAGATGTGTATGTTTTCGTTCTGATTAATCAATGTGTTGGATTTGAGATAACAACAAAAAAATGTTTTTGCAAAAGTACAAAAATTGTTCAATGTAGCAAAATCTTTAAGCAAAATCAATGCTTCTCTTCAGGTTGTGACATTATATTGTTTGTTGTTATATTCTGAAAATAAAATGTTTGTATTTTATTATTAAAATTATTTTATTATATCATGTTTTTTTGTTATTTTTGCACGAAATTTTAATGTTATGTTTACAGATACCACAAAATTCATTGGTGAAGGTTTGACTTACGACGATGTCCTTCTCGTCCCTTCCTTTTCAGACATTCTTCCACGTGAAGTGAAAGTCAGTTCACGCTTCTCCCGTAACATCACTTTGAATATCCCACTCGTTTCCGCTGCCATGGATACGGTTACCGAGGCTGCTATGGCTATAGGTATGGCCCAAGAGGGCGGCATCGGCGTTTTGCACAAAAACATGTCGATAGAAAGCCAGGCTAATGAGGTCCGTAAGGTAAAACGCTCTGAGAATGGCATGATCGTGGATCCTGTGACATTGGGAAAAGATGCTCTTGTCAAGGACGCCCTCAGTCTTATGCATGAATATCATATCGGTGGTATCCCTATCGTTGATTCAGGCAGGAAACTTATAGGTATGGTCACCAATAGAGACCTTCGTTTTGAACGCAATCTGAGCCGGCCTCTCAGCGAGATAATGATTACAAACCTCGTGACGACACACGAAGGTACCACTTTTGAAGAGGCAGCGGAAATATTGCAGGAACATAAGATTGAGAAACTGCCCGTGGTGAACAACGAGGGTCAGTTCGTGGGTCTTATCACCTATAGTGATATCATGAAGAACAAGGAACATCCCAACGCATGTAAGGATGCTAACGGACGTCTTCGTGTCGCAGCTGGAGTTGGTATCACTGCCGACATGATGGAGCGTGTGGCTGCTTTGGTGGATGCCGGTGTCGATGCTATTGTTATTGACACAGCTCATGGTCATTCCATCCGTGTCGTCGAGGCTTTGAAAAATGTCAAAGCCAAGTATCCTGCTCTCGATGTTGTGGTGGGTAATATTGCTACTGGTGAAGCAGCATTGCTGCTTGCCGAAGCAGGCGCTGATGCCGTGAAGGTCGGTATTGGACCGGGAAGTATTTGCTCCACGAGAATCATCGCCGGTATAGGTGTGCCGCAGCTTACCGCTGTATGCGAGGTGTCGGGTGCACTTAAGCAGAAAGGCTATGATGTTCCAATCATCGCCGACGGCGGTATCCGCTACAGCGGTGATATCGTTAAGGCTATTGCTGCTGGAGGCGACAGTGTTATGATTGGCTCTCTTGTGGCTGGCGTGGAAGAGGCTCCGGGTGAGACTATTATTTTCGAGGGTCGTAAGTTTAAGTCCTACCGCGGCATGGGTTCGCTTGAGGCTATGCAGAGTGGCTCCAAGGATCGCTATTTCCAGGACAAGGAGACTGATGTTAAGAAGCTTGTACCTGAAGGCGTCGTGGGACGCGTCCCCTATAAGGGAACCTTGAATGAGGTTATCTATCAGCTCGTAGGTGGTCTTAAGGCCGGTATGGGCTATACAGGCTCCAAGGACATCAGTACGTTGCAGAAGGCTAAATTTATCCGCATAACGGCTGCCGGACGTACTGAAAGCCATCCGCATGATATCGCAATCACTCGTGAGGCACCTAATTATTCAAGATAAACATTTACAGATATTTTAAAGAAAAAGTGATTCGTATTTCGAAATGAAGAAATTATTTGTTTTGTTGTTTGCAGTGGTTGTCTCTGTGGGTGTCAAAGCCCAGAACGGGACAGATCCTGTGATATTCGAGATTAACGGCAAGCCTGTTTACAAATCGCAGTTTATGCATGACTTCCTGCGTTCCATAGGTCAGGATCCGAGTGCAAGTCCTACGGCATGTACATATGAGAAACGCCAGGCTTTGGAGGAATATGTTGATCTTTATGTCAATTTCCATGCCAAGCTTGCAGATGCGTATGCTCAGGGTTTGGATACATTACCCTCTCTGGTGAAAGAGTTGGCAGGCTATCGTAAAGAACTTGCCGCACCTTATCTCATAGACTCGGTGACACTCGACCGTATATTGCACGAAGCATACGAACGTAACCATTATGTACTGCATGCTGCTCACATCTTGGTCCGCGTATCGGATATTGCAAGTCCTGAAGATACACTGGAGGCCTACAACAAGATAATGAATTACTACAACAGGGCCATGGCTGGGGAGGATTTTTTCTCTTTGGCTATCGAAGAGAATACCTATTACTGCAACAAGGAGATGCTCTCTCCTGATGACCCTGCGAGACGTGACAATGGCGATTTGGGCAATTTCACGGTGTTTGATATGATTTATCCTTTTGAGAATGCTGTATTCAGTTTAAAAGAGGGCGAGATTTCTCGTCCTATCCGTACACAGTATGGCTATCATATCATCAAGCTCTTTACCAAAAACAATTTCTTCGGACGTGTGACTTTCCAGCATATATGGTGCGCCCCTGGCGAGAATCCGACATTGAGCGAGGGCAGAATTCAGGAGGCTTACAACATGATTAACGAAGGCAGAGACTTCTCTATAATTTGTCGTAACTATTCCGACGATAATTCCACCTCGCAGAATGGAGGACTTTTAAGTGACATGTCATATACACAGATTCCTCCGGAATACATAACCATTCTCAGCCGTCTGAAAGAGGGAGAGATGTCTCAGCCCTTTGTCACTCAGTATGGTTTTCATATTGTTCGCTTGATACATCGTGATACAATCCCCGGATTTGACGATATGGTGCCTTATTACAAGCAGCGTATGGTCCGCGACTTGCGTAACTCTGAGCCGCGTTCCTCTTTTGTTGCGCAATGTAAGGAGAAATACAATTTCGTTGATTTCACTACATGCTTCACGAAACCAAGCAGACGCGGCAAAAATGTTGTTGCATTGGCTTCGTTGGATAATGCCAAAGCTGCTGTGAACGATTCTGTGTTCCGCCGCCGTTGGCATTTCAGGGAATCTATGGTGACAGATATCCGTCCTCTGTTCAATCTGGATGGCAAGGACTATTACACAGCGGATTTCTTGAAATATATCGAGGCAAATCAAAAAATACTGCCAGCAAGTGTCAGTGATGTAAATATGTATGTCGAGAATAAGTATCAAGATTTTATTAATGATATTGTTTTTAATTACGCTGACAGTAGACTTGAAGTTGAATATCCTGAATTTGCAGCGGTTATGGAGGAGTATCGCAACGGTCTGATGATTTTCGCGTACAATGATTTGATGATATGGTCTCAGGCTATTGACGACACTACAGGCTTCAAGGCATTCTATAATGTCATGTCTCAGCAGAAGGATATTGACAACGAAGCTGATGCTCCTTACTTCTTCGGGGAGCGTGCAAATGTCAGAATCCTGACTGTTGACGACAGCAGTTTCCTCTCTCCCGCAAAAGCCGCC
>JAGADZ010000039.1 GCA_017613375.1 Bacteroidales bacterium
CATTATATATAATTTATCATCTTATGGAAACAAAGTATATTTTCGTCACTGGCGGAGTGGTCTCTTCGTTGGGCAAGGGCATCATTTCCGCCAGCATCGGCAAACTGCTGCAAGCACGCGGCTATAAGGTCACTATTCAGAAATTCGACCCCTACATCAACATCGACCCCGGCACGCTGAATCCCTACGAGCACGGCGAGTGTTACGTGACGGACGACGGTTTTGAGACCGATCTCGACCTGGGACACTACGAACGCTTCACCGGCATCCACACCACACGCAACAACAGCATCACCACCGGTCGCATCTACAAGACCGTCATCGACCGCGAACGCCGCGGCGACTACCTGGGCAAGACCATCCAAGTGGTGCCTCATATCACCGACGAAATCAAGCGGCGTATGTTGCGTGAGGACGAAAAAGACGAGCAACTGGACTTCGTCATCACCGAGGTGGGCGGCACCATCGGCGACATAGAGAGCGCACCCTTCATGGAAGCCATCCGTCAGCTTCGCTGGCAACTGGGACGCAACGCCGTCAGCGTACACCTGACCTACGTGCCTTACCTGAAGGCTGCCGACGAACTAAAAACAAAACCTACACAGCACAGCGTCAAGGAATTGCAGGGAATGGGTATCCAGCCGGACATCCTTGTGCTACGCACCGAACGACACCTCGATGATCATATGCGAATGAAGGTGGCGTCGTTCTGCAACGTCGACCTTGAATGCGTGGTACAGAGCGAGGATATGCCCAGCATCTACGAGGTGCCTGTGAATATGCAGAAGCAGGGATTGGACGCCGCCATCCTTCGCAAGATAGGCATCCCCGTGGGCGAGATGCCGGAGATGAAAGCCTGGCATGATTTCCTCGACAAGCAACGCAACGCAAAACGCGAGGTACATATCGGGCTGGTGGGCAAGTACGACCTGCAGGACGCCTACAAGAGCATCCGCGAAAGCCTCAACCTGGCTGGCATCTACAACGACGTGAAAGCCAAACTGCATTTCGTAAACAGCGAGGAAATCACCAAAGAGAATGTGGCCGAGAAACTAGAAGGGCTGGCGGGCATCGTCATCTGCCCCGGTTTTGGCACACGCGGCATCGAAGGCAAGATTATCGCTGCCGAATACACCCGCACACACGACATCCCCACCTTCGGCATCTGCCTCGGCATGCAGATGATGGTGATAGAGTTTGCCCGCAACGTACTGGGCTACAAAGATGCCAACAGTCGCGAGATGGACGAGAAAACTCCACATAACGTCATCGACATCATGGAGGAACAGAAAAGCATCACCCAGATGGGCGGAACTATGCGACTGGGTGCCTACGACTGCGAACTGAAAGAAGGCAGCCGCGTCTACGAAGCCTACGGAAAAGAACAGTTAATCAAAGAGCGTCACAGACACCGCTATGAGTTCAACAACGCCTTTACGGACGAATACGAGGCGAAGGGCATGAAGTGCGTTGGTATCAACCCCGCCGCCAACCTCGTGGAAATTGTCGAAATACCAAAGAAACGCTGGTATATCGGCACCCAGTTCCACCCTGAATACTCGTCAACGGTGCTGAATCCGCATCCGCTGTTCATGAGTTTCGTCAAAGAATGTGCACAGCAAAAATCCGTCCAATCCGTTTAATCCGTGGTCTTATAATATGGAACAACTGAAACATGAATGTGGCGTAGCGATGATTCGTCTGCTGAAGCCACTGGATTATTATGTCCAAAAGTACGGCTCGTGGGCCTACGGATTCAACAAGCTCTATCTGATGATGGAGAAACAGCACAACCGCGGTCAGGAGGGTGCCGGCATCGCGTCGGTGAGCCTGACCAATAAGCCGGGCTCAGAGTATATGTTCCGCGAGAAAGCCGAGGGCAAGGATGCCATCTCGGAGATTTTCTCACGTGTGACGGAGGAGATGGCCGGCGAGCTGATGATGGGTCATCTTCGCTATTCCACCACAGGCAAGAGCGGATTACAGTATGTGCATCCTTTCCTGCGTCGCAACAACTGGCGAGCCAAGAACCTCTGTCTGTGCGGCAACTTCAATATGACCAACATCGACGAGGTATTCCAGTTTCTCACTTCACAAGGGCAGTCGCCACGTATCTATGGTGACTCTTACCTCACTCTTGAACTGATGGGTCACCGTCTCGACCGCGAAGTGGAACGACTCTTTCAAGAAGCCCAGGAGAAAGGTCTCGAAGGACTCGAAATCACGCACTATATCGACGACCATGTTGAGATGGCCAATGTGCTGCGAACCACGATGGAGCACTACGACGGCGGTTATGTGATGTGTGGGTTGACTGGCAGTGGCGAAATGTTCTCCGTGCGAGACCCCTGGGGCATCCGTCCGGCGTTCTATTATCACAACGACGAAATCGTGGCCCTTGCCAGCGAGCGTCCCGTACTGCAGACAACTTTCAACCTCCAGTGCGAGGACATACACGAGCTGAGGCCTGGCGAGGCACTGATAGTGCGTCGCAACGGCGAGAGCCATCTGGAGCAAATCATGCCTGCTCAGCGGCTGAGTGCATGCAGTTTCGAACGTATCTACTTCAGCCGCGGTTCCGACCGCGACATCTATCAGGAACGCAAGCGGCTGGGTGAACAGTTGACCCCCGCCATCCTTCAAGCTATTGACGGAGATATAGAAAACACCGTCTTCTCCTACATCCCCAATACAGCCGAGGTGGCCTACTACGGCATGACGGACGGCTTCCGCAAGCTCCATGACGAGATACGCACCGAGAAGGTAGTGTGGAAAGACATCAAGATGCGTACCTTCATCGCCGACAACAGCGAACGCAACGACCTCGCCGCACACGTCTACGATATCAGTTACGGCTCCCTGAGACCCTATGAAGACAACCTTGTCATCATCGACGACAGTATTGTTCGCGGCACCACGCTGAGGGAGAGCATCTTCAAAATCCTCGACCGACTGCACCCCAAGAAAATCGTGATGGTGTCGAGTTCACCGCAGATCCGCTATCCCGACTACTACGGCATCGACATGCCTCGTCTCGAGGAGTTCTGTGCCTTCCGCGCCACGATGGCATTAATCGAGGAACGCGGCATGTGGCAACTGGTCACCGACACCTATCAAGCCTGCAAAGAAGAGTTGCAGAAGCCGAAAGAAGAGATGCAGAATCGTGTGCGTGCCATCTACGAGCCCTTCACCGTCGAGGAAATAAATGCCAAGATTGTGGAGATACTTCGTCCATCCGATATGCAGGCTCCCGTCGAACTGGTATTCCAGAGCATCGAAGGATTGCATAAGGCCTGTCCCAATCACCCAGGCGACTGGTACTTCACAGGCCACTACCCCACCCCTGGCGGCACCCGACTCGTCAACCAAGCTTTCGTGAATGTTGTGCAAGCCACGACAGCAATATAGCCAAAGCGGTATCCTCCAGCAAGGAGATTATGCGTTACATAAAAGAAAATTGGCTCAACCTTTGCTGAGCCCATTATTACTATAAATTGAGTAATTGTATTGTTATTTGTTAATTAAGTGGATGTGTTTACCCGATATAAAACATTAAAACACAAACAAAACTCAATCTATGAAAGTGATGCGGCAGGGGTGTGCCGGTTTGAGGCCGAGGAGCTGTGCCGCAGAAGTTTTGTTAAGTGCCAATTGGAGATAGCCCGTGACAGACACCGTAAGAAGAAGACTTCCGAGTCCGACATCGTTGTAATGTCTGCTGACGGCACGTACTCCATCACCACGGTCGCCATAGCCTATTGTACTTGTGGCATTGACAGTGAAACGCCGTCCGGCACGGACACGCTCAAATTCCTCATAAGTGACATTGAGTATGGCATTGCCGTATTTGTCTATATGTGTCACTGCAGCATCAATATGGCTGTCATCGAATGGTGCAAGAGGTATGCTGCGGAGCCTGAATTGCTGACATGGCTCGCCAAGAATATCAATTTCTGAGCCCGAAGCAATATGCTGCACTATGGGACAGAATAGATGATAGGCGAGGAATGTGCAGAAATCAAGGTCTTTAGGAAGGTTTAGACGGAGTATCTTTTCGCAGGGCGACTCAAAGGATAGTTCGAGGAGACGCAAATCACTGCATAGGAAGTAATGGTTTCGATAGAGTGCGAGGAAAGCTTCAGGCAGATATTGGTCGCCACGCGCCAACTGCTGAGGACGGGAGCATCCGACATCGACGATATGTATTGATTCAGGCGGAAAGGAGAGACAGGCATGACGTATGATATTGACAGTGGCAATGGTGTCGTTCCATTCCTGACAATGGCTGATATCGAAAACCCTTACGTCGGGGACAAGGGAGCAGAGACGTCCTTTGACCATTCCGGCGAAGAAATCACGTTCCCCCCAATCGGTTGTAAGAGTTACAATAGGTGCTTCCATTATTTTAAAAATGTTACTATCAGTAAGATAATAGAATATGGATAAAATAAATGCTTATGCAAAAATACAAAAGAAATATTGATTTGCAAAAAATTAGCGGGTGTGCTTGAAAAAATTTGTTATTTTTGCAAGAACTATAGTTGTCAAGCAAGGTATACATCGTTATGAAAAACAACACTCTAAAGAAATTCAAGTCCGTCGGACTTCTGCCGAAAATACTGCTCGCTATTGTGCTCGGCATCGGGTGCAGCTTCTTTTTCCCCAATTGGGCCGTACGCATATTCCTAACCTTCAACTCTATCTTTAGCAACTTCTTAGGCCTCTTCATCCCGTTGCTGATTATTGGTCTTGTAGCGCCTGGAATTGCGGATCTTGGTAAAGGCGGCGGTAGGCTGTTACTGGTGACAGTGGCAATAGCATACTTGTCTACGATATTGTCTGGTACTTTTACTCTGGCCTCATGCAGCACAGTGTTTCCGAGTCTGCTTGGAGACGGCATGTCGGCTCTTGGGGAGACAGACATGAGCACTACGCTGATGCCTTACTTTACAATAGAGATGCCAGCATTCATCTCGGTGACTTCGGCACTTGTGATTGCTTTCATGCTTGGCTTGACGGCAGCAGTGATTGAGGGTAATACGGTAAAGGATTTGCTTGTGGATATAAAAGATATCGTTACTCTGATAATCGGCAAAGTCATCATTCCGCTGCTGCCACTATACATCTTCGGTATTTTCCTGCATATGGGTGCCGACGGCCATATAGGGGCTGTGCTTGGAATGTTCTTGAAAATAATACTATTCATCTTCCTACTCCATGTCACTGTCCTGCTTGCCATTTTCTGCGTCGCAGGCCTGGTGACGAAAAAGAACCCTTTTAAGGCTCTTGTGACAATGCTGCCAGCCTATGTGACGGCATTGGGCACGGCATCGTCGGCAGCCACCATTCCCGTGACACTGGCACAGGCCATAAAATGCGGCGTGCGAGAGGAGACAGCAGCCTTCTCAGTGCCGCTATGCGCTACTATTCATATGCCCTGCAGCATACTTAAAATCACAGCTTGCTCCTATGCCATCGCTTTGAGTTTCGGACTGCCGCACGATTTCGGGACATTTATGGGCTTTATTCTCATGGCATCCATCACAATGATAGCGGCTCCCGGAGTGCCCGGCGGCGCCATAATGGCTACACTGGGACTCTTGGCCACCATGCTTGGCTTTGACGAGAGCATGCAAGGTCTGATGATAGCCATATACATTTCCATCGACAGTATAGGCACTGCCGGCAATGTGACAGGCGACGGAGCCATAGCATTGATTGTCGACCATATCAGGGACAAGATAAAAAAATAGCTCCTCGAGACTCTCATACAGATTAAAAAAAATGCGTATCTTTGTTTGTTCGTACCAGTGCGGCACGGATAGATTAATTATTGTATAACCAATCAATTAGACAATATATGTCATTGCTATCAATTCGCAATTTGCATGCAAACATCGGCGACCGGGAGATTTTGAAAGGTGTCGACCTTGAGATAAACAAGGGTGAAGTCCACGCCATCATGGGCCCTAACGGTAACGGGAAAAGCACTCTTGCAGGCATCGTCGCAGGTAATCCAAAATATACCGTAACACAAGGCGAGGTGATCTATAACGGAAAGAATATCCTTGACCTGCCAGTGGATGTAAGGGCTTCGGAAGGAATCTTCCTTGGGTTCCAGTATCCGGTAGAAATCCCAGGTGTTACAATTACGAATTTTATGCGTACCGCTGTCAACGAACAGCGCAAATACAGAGGTCTGGACCCGCTGAGCGGAGGGGAATTCCTGAAACTCATGGAAGAGAAGAAGAAAGTGGTGGAAATGACAACAAATCTGGCGAACCGTTCCGTGAACGAAGGTTTCTCCGGTGGCGAGAAGAAGAAGAACGAGATTTTCCAGATGGCCATGTTGAACCCCACTCTTGCGATTCTCGACGAGACAGATTCAGGTCTTGACATCGACGCCCTAAGGATTGTGGCAAACGGCGTGAACCAACTGCGTTCGGCCGACAACGCCACGGTGGTGATCACCCACTATCAAAGATTGCTGGACTATATAGTACCCGATTTCGTACACGTCCTATATGAGGGAAGAATTGTGAAGACAGGCCCTAAAGAGCTTGCTCTGGAACTTGAAGAGAAGGGCTACGACTGGATTAAGAAAGAGTTAGGACAATAAGAAACGGATAGCGATGAACGATATTATACAACAGTTTCGCGATATCAGGATGGCGACACGCAAAGACGAGGTGTGGCGCAATGTGGATTTCGGGGCTATGATGCCCGAGGGACTGTCGCTGCCCGACGCAGACGAGGCTCATGAAGGCCATTACTACTGCAATATGCCAGACCTGGATGCCGTGCGGCTGACTCTTGTAAACGGCAGATGCGTACAACCTCTGACCGTAACCGAAGAGGGTATAGTTTACGGCAGCCTGCGTGAGGCCATGGACAAATATCCTGAGCTGGTGAAGAATCACCTCGGCAAATGCAAGAAAAGCGACAATGCTTACGAAAGACTTAATCTGAACAGCTTCAGCGACGGGATGTTCCTGTATGTGCCAGACAATACCTCGATAGACAAGTCATTCCAGATGGTGTCTATGACAGATTCGGATCATCAGCTTTTCCTTCAGACTCGCAACCTTGTCGTTGTGGGAAAGGGGAGCCGTCTGAGACTGATACACTGCGACGACAGCCATAACAACAGCCGCAGCATGTCAAACAACGTAACAGAGATTTTCGCCGGCGAGGGGAGCTATGTCGAGCATTACAAGCTGCAAAACATGAATGATTTGTCAGGTTTGCTGAATCATAACTATATTTGCAGCATGGAGGGGGCAGAGCTGCATTCGTTCGTGATTTCACTGAACGGAGGCCATATCCGCAACCATACGGAGATTCGCATGCTTGGCGAACACTGCGTTACCGAAGCCCATGGCCTCTATCTCATTGACAAGGAGCAGGAAGTGGACAACTACGTATTTGTAGACCACGCCTGTGCAAACTGCCAAAGCCACGAGCTTTTCAAAGGCATTATGGACGATTCGGCAAGGGCCACATTCAACGGTCATGTGCTTGTGGACGAAGGGTCTGTGAAGACTGAGGCTTACCAATCGAACAAGAATATCCTGCTGACCGACAAGGCAACGGTGACGAGTAAACCTTTCCTCGAAATTTACAACGACGACGTAAAGTGTTCGCATGGCAGCACCACAGGCCAGATTGACGAACAGCAGATGTTCTATATCCGCTCACGCGGCATAAGCGAACGGACCGCAAGGACTATGCTTCTCTATGCGTTTTGCGACGAAGTTATCCAAAAAATCGGACTTGCAACCCTGCGTGAACGTCTTAGTGACATGGTCAAAAAACGTCTGCATGGTGAGCTTACGGCCTGTGCCGACTGTGCCCTGTACTGCAACACCCCCTGTGCCGACGGTGAGAATGTGTTCGTTATTGACCCGACAAAACTGTAGAGTGACACCATGAAACGTCTGCTGCTGATTTGCACTTTTTTCGTTGCCGTCCCTTTCTTTGCCGAGGCACAGGAACCGGGGTGCAATTCTCATTTCAGCGGTAGCGACAAGAGTGATTTCGAGAGAGGCGTGGAGGCCTACAACAATAAACATTTCAGTCAGTGCATCAATATCATGCGAAAACTGACGACAAAATATCGCAATTCTGCGGATGCCTATTTCTATCTCGGTGTTGCATCAGTGAAGAACGGCGAGAAGCCTGCAACGATACGCAATTATTTCAACAAGCTCTTCAAATACTGTCCCGATTACACTAATGCACTGGCCTACTTTTATATGGGCGTGGTTCACTACAGCTACAAAGAATACGATGAAGCCGTGGAATGGCTCAACCGTTATTTCGACATGACAAACGAACAGCCTAATCCGGCTTACGATGCTGTCTATGAGGAAGCTTCCGGATATCTCTACTGGTCGGAATTCCTTTCCGAAGCACAACGCAACCAGGCCCCTTTCTATCCTGTTGTAGTACGAGGGGCGTCATCACGAAGCGATGAATTCCTGCCTTATTTAAGCCCTGACGGCAAGGAACTGTATTTCCTGCGTGAGGTGCCGGCCAAGAACGAGCCGACATTCTATGCACGACAGCATGAACTTAAAGTGCTTCAGATGTATATGTGCCACTGGAAAGACACCTCGTTCAACACGGGCGAGCCTCTGCCCTCCCCTTTCAACGAGCATGAGAACGAAGGTGGTGTAACAATGACCGCTGACGGGAATTTGATGTACTACTCTATGGTGCAGAAAAACGGCAACTATGCAAACTGTGACATATACTACTCGGTGAGACGCAACGGCATCTGGCAGCCTCTGCAAAACGCAGGACGCAATGTCAATGGCGAACACACATGGGAGTCACAACCAAGCATCACCCCCGACGGACAGTATCTTTATTTCGCCTCGAACAGGGACGGAGGCTACGGCGGCACTGACATATGGGTCTGCCGGCGTCTGCCTAACGGCGACTGGAGCCGTGCCGAGAACATGGGACCTGCCGTGAATACACCCGGCAACGAGAAATGTCCCTTCATCCATGCCGACGGTAAAACGCTGTATTTCGCCTCAAACGGATGGCAAGGATTCGGAGGCTATGACCTCTATTTTATAAATATCACCGACACCTATCTCCAGAGACCAAACAACCTCGGACTGCCTATCAACACCGAGGAAGACGACGTTTTTCTCGGCGTCACCACCGACGGGCATCATGGCTATTTCGCGGGACGTTCGACGGAATGGCCCGGCGTTGGAGGAACAGATATCTTCAGCTTTGAGCTGTATCCTGCTGCACAACCCGAGGAGATGTCCATCGTCACAGGCCAACTTCATACCGCCGACGGGAAGCCGCTGAAAGGCACCGTGCTCGTATTGAGACAGAATCCCGAAGCCGACCGCTATATTGTCGAGAACGAAAAAGGCCAGTTTGCTCTGGCTCTGTCAGCCAAAGGCAATAACGCCGTTGTCGCCACAGTAGAAGGATATATGCCGCGAGCGACTTGCGGCAACGCCAAACAGCTGCGACGGGACATTAATGCTGCCGACTTCAACATGCTGCCTGCCGAACTGTGGGGACGCTATCCCCTGCCACTGCCTAAAAACGGCAACAGCCTGCTGCCTCTCTCCAACAACGCCACCACGATGCTCGACGCCTATGTGGACTACCTGCTCTCCCACCCGAAGATGCACATACGCATCGAGGCGACACGCATCGAGGAGGCCAAAGCCATTTACGAATACTTCCTGTCGCACCAGTTGAGGAGCGAGAGGTTCGAATACAAGGCTAATTCGGCACTTGCCGCACCACAGCTGGTGATAACTCAAATGTAACGACATGAATGCCGGAAAAGAACACTGCAAGCCCCAAAAACGACACGCAATACTACGCGTGTTCAAATACCTGAAGTTCTACCCGAAGGAGATAGTGCTCAACATACTGTTCAACCTGCTGGCGGTAGTGTTCAATTTATTCTCTTTTGTCCTTATCGTTCCTGTCGTGGAACTGTTCTTCGGAACAACAACACCTCCCGCAATAGAGCCTGCTTTCTCGATGTCACAATCGGGACTGACCGACTGGGCCATGTGGAATCTGTACAACTACAAGGAACTTGTAGGCTTGTGGCCTTGTCTGATGCTTTTCTGCGGTGCCTATCTGCTTTGCTCTCTTATTTATAACGGATGCCGTTACCTCGGTCTCTATTTCTTGAGCCCTATCCGCAACGGGGTCCTGCGGCGACTGCGTGACGACATCTACCACCGTATCACCATTCTGCCAATATCGTTCTTTTCCGGCAGAAGAAAAGGGGATATCATAAGCAGGATGTCAAGCGATTTGGCCGATATCGAATGGAGTATCGTCAGTACGCTGCAATCGTTGGTTAAAGACCCGATAAACGTGATAGTTTTCGCCGCGACATTGATATTCATCAGTCCCAGACTGTTCCTTCTGTTCCTTCTGATTTTGCCTCCGGCGGTATGGCTGATAGGTAAAATAGGCAAAAGTCTGAAACGGAACTCCACAAAAGGACAATCTCAACTGGGAGTGATGATTGCCACCTACAAGGAAAGCCTCGACAATATGGAGGTGGTGAAAGCTTACAGGCAAGACAGCCACAGGCAGAAAGTTTTCGAGAAAGCAAACGATACTTATAGCCGCAGGATGATGAGAGTGGCACGTCGTAGAGAGGCAGGAAGTCCCCTGTCGGAAATCCTCGGGACAATAGGTCTGGGTTTCATTCTGGTATTGGGCGGCAATGCCGTTCTCGGAGGAGAGTTGCAAGCCTCAGTATTCATACTCTTCGTCATCATCTTTGCACGACTGATACCACCTGTGCAGGCCATCGTCAAAGCCTACAGCAGCCTACAGAAAGGAAGTGCCTCGGCAGAACGTATATTTGAGATTCTCGATGCCGACGAAAAGATTACTGAAAAACCTGATGCCGTGGAATTGAAAGGGTTTGGACAGGAAATATCATACCACGGCGTCAGTTTCTCATATGATAACGAAAACGGCGAACCCGTAAAGGTCCTCGACAGTATTAACCTCACAATCCATAAAGGCGACAAGATTGCCATCGTGGGACCTTCTGGAGCAGGTAAAACAACCCTCGCCGACCTGCTGCCACGTTTTTACGACTGTGACGAAGGGGAGATCACTATTGATAATACCCCTATTAAAGACTTGAACATAAATTCTCTCAGACGTAATATCGGCGTGGTGTCACAAAACTGCATACTCTTCAACGACACTGTGGCCAACAACATCTCTTTTGGCCTTAAAGGTGTCACCATGGAACAAATACGCGAGGCTGCACGAGTGGCATGTGCCGACCAGTTCATCATGCAGATGCCACAAGGCTACGACACGACAGTCGGTGACAAAGGCAGCGCCCTCAGCGGCGGGCAACGTCAACGTCTAAGCATTGCTCGAGCCGTGCTTCGCAATCCGCCAATCCTTATCCTCGACGAAGCCACATCAGCTCTCGACAACACGTCGCAGCAGGCTGTCCAAGAAGCTTTGGACAACGTTATGAAGGAGCGTACATCCATAGTGATTGCACATAGACTCTCGACAATAGAAAACGCCGACAGAATAGTTGTTCTTGACCACGGAAAAATTGTTGAAACAGGCACTCATTCTGAACTTTTGAGCCACGAAGGAGTGTATAAAAGCATGGTAGAGATGCAGAATATCTCAAAAAAAACAACAAGCTAACAAACTGTAACACATCGAAAAAAACACCATTACTCTTTTTTTTAGAAGAAAAATTTTGCCATACTGCGAAAACTTTGTACTTTTGCAATCTCTTTTGAGGCAAAAAAA
>JAGADZ010000040.1 GCA_017613375.1 Bacteroidales bacterium
AGTCAAATACTACTACCAAAGTAGAGGCTGTGGATAATACAACAAGTGAAAAAGATATTGTTTCAGGATAGATTATAGAAGCACCCTCGAAAGTATGCTATTTTGTACTCATAAAAAAAGACCGTAGCGAAATATGACACCAAACAAGCAATTCAACACTTACAAGGAGGGGCTGGACCTGGAGTTCCTGCGGGAGTACTGCATGGAGCACGGGGAGCTGCGCGTGATGGAGCGCGGCGAAATGCTGGGGAGACGGGCGAGTTGACCAGAATGATTGACTTACCCCACCCCCCCCAACTATTTGTTGCCCGATATGAGTTACAGTTGCCAAGCAAAGAAAAGATTCGAAAATTCTTGATGCAAGAGAATGGAATGCGAAGAAATGAGCGGAACACAATTGTCAATAATAAGGCAATAGAAGGTCGTTTGAGAGGAATCAAGCGACCTTTTTTCGAGACTTGATAGGGTCAATTTACATAGCAAGTAAAAAAATATTGATTTTTGCGTAGCGTTTTGAGTAGGTTCGGTGTATTATAAGTATGGAACGTCAAAAGTACATATCGTTGGTAGTGGAACTACGGCAGATAGCCGTGGCAAAAGCATTGACCCTGCTCGACGATTATGATACTGCAGAGGATGTGGCTGGAGAGGTTTTGCTGAGATTGTGGGAAGGGCATAAGGATTTGCACAATGACGCAGACAAAGTGAAGCACTTGGCAAACTTGATGGCTAGGAATCTTTCACTGAATCTTCTACGACAGCGGCGACGACATCCCATAATGAGGATTTTCCATCGACGGGAGAAGGACGATGTCGAGACATTCAACATACCCGACGTACCCGAACCGTTCACCCCTCAGCAGTATGTGGAAGACAAAGAAACTGGTGACATCGTTCATCGTGCTATGAGCCAGCTTCCTTACAACTGGCGGAAAATTATTGAGATGCGAGAATATGAAAAAATGAGTTTTGCAGAGATTGCCGCAGTGCTTGGAACTACTGAATCCTCCTGCCGAGGTATGATGTCGAAAGCCCGGTCAAGATTACTTCAAATATTAGGCAGAATAACATGAATATAGAAAAAGGATACATACAAAAGTTGCTTGACAGCTACTTGGCTGCTGAGACGACGCGAGAAGAGGAAGACTTGCTTGCCGATTATTTCTGCACACATCGGGATGTTCCTGCTGAATGGCAGAACTTCTCCATCCTGTTCAGAGGTCTCAGACAAGACAGGCCCAAGTCCGTCTCACTTCACAAAAGCTATGTGCTTAAATGGAACGCTGCTGCGGCTGTTATTGCAATCATTTTTGGTACAGGACTGTTCTTTTTGCATAAAAATAACAGAGGTGTTGAACCATCCAAATCTGTTGCCGTGGGGACTGTCCTACAAACAGAAAAGATGCCACATGAAGCACAAGCAGAAGATTGTGTGCAGACGACACAAACTTCACGCCCCAATAATATGGAACGGCAAATAATAAAGACTGACAAACCAGTAGTGACCAAGAAGCCAAAAAGTAATAACATTCCTACAAAGTCCATCGAATTGCAAGAAGACGTCTGTATCGACTGTGAATTGCAGACGATGGAGGACAAGATGCTGGCTATGGTGAATGAATTTGAAAACATGTAAAGTAGCAACAGATATGAAACGAGTATTTCCCCTTATCATCAGTCTCGTCATTCCTCTTGGCATGGCTGCACAACGCCAGACGGACAAGACCGTGATGGACATTGCCAACTATCTGAATGAGCATTGTCTCGAAGGTGCCGTGACTGATGCCGTTTGTGGTCGTAACCGCACGATATATGGTAATATTGTAGTCAATAATGGTCCGCTCCATGCTACAGCCACGCTGCTTGATAATATAGAACCACTCATCAAACGTCTGCCACACAAGCATCGCATGACCAACGAGCAGGCAGACGAGATTTTCAGTGGTCGCATCGCCATGCGTCTGCACCCCGAACAGGGCGATACCTCAGCCTTCTTCCTGATGGATTACAACCGTACAATGGTCAGTTTCCGCTACGGCGTAAACAGTCCCAAGAGCATCAACATTGTCACAGAGGGGGCCTCAGATGTAAAGCCGAACTTCAACTATCGCGATTTGCCCGCAGACAGCGTGGCAGCCATCGTCAACCTGTTGAGACAGATGGAGCAGAGGCCGGAAGCACTGGTGATTGACACCGTATTCTGCTATTCTGAGAATGAGAATTATGATTGGTGGATGGGCGCAAAGGGCGACGCCAGCCGCACACCAGCCCACGTCGTACTCCTGCAAGACGCGCAAAAGCATGACTTCCTTGCATGGTCGAATGTTCTTGCTCCTTTGAGTGGAAACCCTAATGTCACCATATATAAAAGCTCTACACACAAGGATGGTAGCATCTTGCAACTCTGTGCCACCGCCTCGTTCTGCACAGGAGGAGCCTTCTGCCTCTATCACGCTGTCTATTATCAGGAATGTCTTTGTGTGGTGCGCGTCGTTGTGCCAACGTGGAAGCATTGCAACACGGTGCCAGACACAAGAGAACTCATTGACCATTTGCGCGGTAAAGCAAAACCCGCACTACCGATTAATGACATTTCTCCTGAACTAAATCAAGAACTGTATTTGCAAATGCTTTTATATCAGCAATTTACGGACTAAACGGTAGAAAAGTGCCGACGTGGATTCTGTGAAGGACAAAAAGGATGAAGATTTAACGTATTTAACTTTTGTAAACCACAAAACGAGGGGTTTTGTGCAATTTTTCTCATAGCCACATCAACATCAGACTTCATCGATATGTCACCCCCGATTTTCACTTCTTAGCTCTATTTCGCCCCAAAAACAATTAAAATTATATATATTGGGGCAAAAATATGTCAAACATTGAGTTTTTCTCAATAATTGTTTGTACCTTTGCCGGCAAATAAAAGATCATTAATATGGAACAGAAACTTATCGCGAGAGACAGAGAGTGCGCTATGCTACGGGACTGCATTGAGTCAGACCGTTCAGAATTTGTTATCGTTTATGGAAGAAGGCGCGTGGGAAAGACCTTCCTCATAGATCAGTACTTCAAGATGAATTATGATTTCAGTTTCGTGGGTTCGCATCGTTCCACGCAAAGGGTTCAACTGCGCAATTTTGGAAAAGTGATGAAGCAGTATGCAGGGTTGAAGACTGTACCAAAGTATGCCGACT
>JAGADZ010000041.1 GCA_017613375.1 Bacteroidales bacterium
CCAAGAGAAAAAAATAATTTGTCAGTATCGGAAAAAGTAGTACTTTTGCAATTGGGTAAGTCTTATACGGTCAGCTCCCATTGAATCCCCCAGGGTAGGAATACAGCAAGGGTGTTTGGTTGTAGCGACGCGATATAATCAGCTTACCCTTTTTTTTATCCATTCTTTCCAAGACTCGTTGTTTAAAAAAGCACATTATAGTTTTTCATTTCATAGAAAAGAAAAAAATGCTTAATTTTGCAGTTACATTTTTTAGAGATGAATACATATATACTTTTTGCTTACATACTGATTTTCGGAGGGATAGTTCTATGGGCTTTTTTGCTGCCAAGAGGCAAAAAAGTGCCAAATAGCATTGTTGAGAACACTACTGTCTTCGGTGGAGCCTTTCTTTTGGCGTCATGTTTCATCAATCTTGCCCCACATATGTATATCAATGGCTTCTCGACGCCAGTTAATCATATCAAGATTGGAGCGGCTGTAATGCTCGGTTTTATTATCCAATTACTGTTGGAGCATCTAACAAACGGCGTTGAGCACGGACACAACCACTGCCACAATTGCGAAACGGAGAACGAGGAACCGAGGACGACGAACGAGAGTCATTTCCACCCTATGACAGGATTGATAATCGGGCTTTCAATCCATGCTTTTCTGGAAGGGATGCCATTGGTGGACAGCGACGGCGATATTCATCAAGGACTTCTATACGGCATTGTGCTGCACAATATACCCATCGCGTTGGTGCTGACAGGACTGTTTATGCACAACGGCTACAGTATTATGAAATCCATCGCATTACTGTCTGTTTTTGCAATTATGACCCCGTTAGGCTCATTATGCAACATCTACCTTGTCACGAGCAACACCACCATACAATCTTTGATAATGGGTGTTGTGGTTGGAATACTGCTACATGTCAGTGTCAGCATATTGTTCGACAAAGGTCAGAACTCACTTAACTGGCTGAAGCTCGCAATAATAATCATGGCCTTTGTTGCAGCATACTTCACCCCCGGATGCCCTGAGATATACCCGTTCTGATCTTGTATTTGTTTCGCCACACCCATAATAGCAAATCATATCAACATTAATCATACCAACACACCAACATGCTTCTGTCGATTATCATAGTCAACTATAACGTAAAGTACTTCCTTGAGCAGTGCCTACGCTCTGTCTATGATGCCTCGTCAGATATTGATACAGAGATTTGGGTTGTCGACAATAATTCGACAGACGGCTCTGTACAGATGGTTGGTGAGAAATTTCCCGATGTCAATCTTATTGTCAACAACGACAACCCCGGTTTTGCCAAGGCTAACAACCAGGCCATCAAGCGTTGTAAAGGAGACTATATCTTACTGTTGAATCCCGACACCCTTGTACAAAACGACACATTCAGCACTTGCTTAGATTTCTTCAAATCACATCCTGACTGTGGAGGTCTGTCGGTAAAAATGGTCAACGGCGAAGGGGCATTCTTGAAAGAGAGTAAAAGAGGCTTTCCGTCGCCTGCCACATCATTCTTCAAAATCAGCGGACTGATCCGCATCTTCCCTCACAGCAAAAGAGTCGGAGCCTATTATTTAGGCCATCTCGATGACGACACGGTAAATGAAGTGGATGTCCTTCCTGGTGCCTTTCTGATGATTTCACGCGAAGCAATTCAAAAAACAGGATTGCTCGACGAGAGTTATTTCATGTATGGCGAAGATATTGATTTCTCGTGGCGTATCAAACTGGCAGGATACAAAAACTACTATCTGCCAGAGACACGCATACTACACTACAAAGGAGAGAGTACCAGAAAAAGCAGCATGAATTACGTTTACACCTTCTACAATGCCATGTCCATCTTTGCCAAGAAATATTTCAGCAAGGGAGGTGCAAAAACATATATTTTCTTAATCCAGATTGCCATATGGCTTCGGGCCTCGCTCGACTTCATGAAACGCATATTAAAAATCATGACTGTACCGATGCTTGACTTTGCCGTTTCTTTCGCAGGTTTTCTCGCGATAAAACAAATATGGGCAACATACTGGGCAGAGAATGTAAACTACTATCCATCGTTCTACACATGGGGAATACTGCCAATATACGTATTGATTCTTCTTATTTCTTCATGGCTTGCAGGAGGTTACGACAAGCCCTTGCGTATCGGTCGAATCATGCAAGGCATGTCCTCAGGGGCACTGATACTCTTGGCCTTTTATTCCCTGTTGAGTGAAGAATTGAGATTCTCACGTGCCATTGTTCTCTTGGGTTCACTGTGGAGTGTCATTGCCGTATTAAGCATACGGGAAATAATGAGCATCCTGAACCTTGGAGACTTCCAAACAAAGCCAAAGAGCAAACGCAGCTATCTAATCATCGGTTCGAAGCCTGAGCAGGAACGCGTAATGAACATTTTCGACACCATTGGCATAGAGCCGAAAAGTGCCATATCTATTGAAAGCGACAATATCAAAGATGTAAAGACAACTATTCGGAAACATAATATTGACGAAATAATATTTTGCGGCAAGGATATTTCAATCAAGGATATACTGGACTGCATGATTGCTCTCAACAACTGCAAAGTCATTTTTCGTATAGCGCCGGCAGAGATGAATATGCTGATTGGAAGCAATTACACAGGGAATGCCGACGAGTTATATATACCCACCTTCGGAAACATCAACAATATTACCAACCGTCGAAGCAAAAGAATCCTCGATATTATTTCCGCAATAACACTGTTAGCCTTATCGCCATTACTCTTCTGGTTCCAGAAACGAAAACGCAGATACTTCGCCGACTGTATTGCAGTCCTCACAGGTGCAAAGAGCTGGGTCGGCTACACCAATCCCAACCCTCAAAACAATGACGGTCATCCGCCATTGCCAAACATTCGGTGTGGTGTGTTTAAGACACGCGATAAACTGCCCCATGTAAAAATTCCAGACACAGAACGCTTAGACCGTTCATACGCTGACGAATATCATATCAGTACAGATATTTCAATTTTGTTCATCAATATTTTGAAAATATAACCACAGACATATGACCATTTCAGACACCATAAAAGATCTTGATTTACGAAAAGAGGCACTGAAAAAATTCCTCGATATAGATAAACTTGAAGTTGTCATAGCCGACGAAGAGAAAAAAACAGAGGCTGCAGATTTCTGGAACGACCCCAAGGAAGCCAAAAAAGTGATGCTTGAGATAAAGAGCAAAAAAACTTGGACAACAGCATTCAAGGCCGTCAATGACAGTTGCGAGGACATGCATGTAATGAACGAGTTTTTCGAAGCCGGGGACGCCACCGAGGAGGAAATGCTCAAACAACTTGAGACTACAACCAAACTCGTGGAGGAGTTGGAATTTAAAAACATGCTTCGCAATGAGAGTGACCGCTTCGATGCAGTACTGAGTATCAATGCCGGTGCCGGTGGTGTTGAGGCTCAGGACTGGGCCGAGATGCTGATGCGAATGTATATACGCTATGCCGAACGCAACAACTACAAAGTTGCCATTAGCAACTCACTTGACGGCGAAGGTGCAGGCATAAAGAGTGTCACCATGCAGATTGAGGGCGAATTTGCATACGGATACCTTAAGAGCGAGACTGGTGTACACCGTCTTGTCCGTGTAAGTCCCTTCAATGCCCAAGGCAAGCGTATGACCAGTTTTGCCTCTGTGAGTGTGACTCCTTTGGTCGACGACACTATTGAGGTGGTTGTCGACAATTCACGTTTGAGCTGGGACACTTTCCGCAGCGGTGGTGCCGGAGGACAGAATGTCAACAAAGTAGAGAGCGGTGTCCGTTTGCGCTATCAATACAAAGACCCCTATACCGGAGAGGAAGAAGAGATACTGATTGAGAACACTGAGACCCGCGACCAGCCAAAGAACAAGGAAAATGCATTACGACTTCTGCGTTCGCAATTATACGACCGCGAGATGAAGCACCGCATGGAGGAGCAAGCCAAGATAAAAGCTTCGCAGAAAAAGATCGAATGGGGCAGCCAGATTCGCAGTTACGTCTTTGACGACCGTCGCGTGAAAGACCATCGCACCAATTACCAAACAGGTGATGTCACGGGCGTGATGGACGGCAAAATTGATGAATTTATAAAAGCATACTTAATGCAATTCGGAGCCGAAGGCTAAAACATATTACACCATGAAAAGAAAACAATTTGCAATAATACTCATTTTGATGCTGTCATACGGCAGCAATTGCTATTCCCAAAAAATGACCACGATGGGCACCGATTTTTGGGTGGCACCAAACATACATTTTCTATCTGGACAATCAAACGATAATATAACACTAAGCCATTTATACATCTTTATTACTGGCCCAAGAAATTGTATTGCAAATATTTCAAACCCTCACAACAATTTTGACACCACACTTACAATAATACCAGGACAAATTTCCAGAATTCAAAGCATACAAACAGTTCGTTCATTACAGTCGGACATAATTACATCATGCGGTTTTCATATTACAGCCACCGATAGCGTTTCCGTTTATATATACAACGTTGGAACCTCTTCCGACGCAACAAATGTTTTGTCAACTTACGCACTGAGAAACGACTATATAATCCAAACTTATCCTTCGCCAAGCAACTCACAATTTAATACACAATATGCTTTCAATCCAAGCAGCAATTTCACAATTGTCGCAACGGAAGACTCCACCCATATAACCATTCTCCTTAACGGCACCACAACTGCAGGCGATTCCACAGGCGATACTTTGAATGTATTTATACCACAAGCAGGTTTATGCTATCAAGTATTGTCCACTCTCAACAGCGATCTTAGCGGGACACGAATAACTGCTTCTGAAGGAAAAAGAATAGCTGTTTTCGAAGGGAACGACAGGGCAAACCAACTCTCATTAGCAGAAGGTTTTCTTCACAACTGCCACCTGGACGAGCAAGCCATCCCATCAGTATTTTGGGGTCGCCATTTTTTCCCAGATAATTTCATTCAAAGACCAAACAAAATTCGTATTACTTCACTTGCCAACAACTGCTCTATAACAATCAACAATCAATATATCACTACAATAGGTGAACGCCAGACATACGAATATCAAATGTCAGGCAATAGGACAATAGATTACATCAATACCAGTCAACCTGCTTGTGTTGGTCTATACACTCAATCTAACATTACAGGTAATGATATTAACGCTGAAATGCTTATTGTACCACCATGGGAACAGTCCTCAGAAGGTGTCGTATTTGGAATCAGCACACCTGTTTTTTTTCTCCATCATGAACAGTTACATATTATAACTAAAAGCGATGAGACTCATTTCCTTAAACTTGACAGTAACAACATAAGCAACTATTTTCATCCAATAGATGTCAATCCTGCTTTTAGCTATGCAAGATTCTATGTCGAGCCCGGCGCCCATTCTTTGAACACAACCGATGGTGAAGGTTTTGTCGCATGGATTTCCGATGCCAATACTTATCATCATGCAATATTATCTGCAGGTTCAGCTCTTCGTGATGCCCAAAACAGCCTGACAATAAACAATGTAACAAACGCGAACTGGATAGACACAATAGAAGTATGTACCTATGAAGACATTTCAATGTCAGTCGTGTCATTATATGGCTTTGACAGTGTGCAATGGTTGTTAGGTGACGGATATAACGCGAATGCCGGACAGATAACACATTCGTTCTCACACGTGGGACAATATGGAGTTCGGGCAATTGTATATGCTTCCTGTGACGGATGCTATAAACAAATTGACACACTGATTTCCACAATAGCAGTATTCGGTCCTGACACCACCTATACCGACACAACCATATGCAGCGACACCTTCATATGGCAGGATTCAACCTACAACGAGGGCGACCAAATAACATCATTATATCAAAACCGTCACGGATGCGACAGCCTGAAGATTTCAACCCTACACTTCAGTAGTCCTACATTTTCGGTAGTAGACACCATCCTTGCCTGTGACAGCCTGCTGTTCCATGGAGTATGGTATTCCCAAGACGGACTCATTTCATATAATACACTGACAAATGCCAGTGGATGCGACAGCGTACTGTACCACTACGTCGTTATCAACAGCATAAGGTCATCATCTATTGCCGACACACTGTACGGTTGCGACAGCCTACTGTTCAACAATATTTGGTATTTCCATAACACTGTTATGGCCTTTGATACGCTGACGGGTGCAAACAGTTGCGATAGTATACTGTTCCATGCCATTGTCATAAACAAATCATATGACCGCACGCAGGAAATCACTATTCGCGATACTGCAACGCTGACCTGGCTCGACGGTAATACCTACAACGAACCAACCGACGAACCATACATCGTTCTACAAGCCAAAAACGGATGCGACAGCACTATACATCTGCACCTCACTGTACTGCCAACACCACAAGCTCCGCCTGTCGACAGCACTACACTTTGGATTCCTAACACATTCACACCTGAAGAGAAAACAAACAATGAATTCTACATTTTCAGCCACGACATCATCTCTGCTGAAGTCAGTATCTTCTCTCGAGAAGGTATACATATATGCTCTTTCGACGGTTTGACCGAAAGCTGGGACGGCACCTATAAAGGTGTCCTTTGTCCACAAAACGCATACATATACATCATAACTTACACCACCAAAAGCCGTCCGCAATACAAACAGCAAAAAATCGGCAGCGTACTGCTGTTAAGATAAAGAGACGTTAATTAACCAGATGAATTACAGATTCGCTATCTGAGCTTTAAGGGCAGCGATTTTCTGTTCAGCATCCGCTTTCTTCTGACGTTCGACAGCGACGACCTTTTCTGGGGCACCGTTAACGAATTTCTCATTGGATAGTTTTTTCATCACAGAGGCAAGAAAACCCTCGGCATATTTCAGTTCGTCCTCAAGTTTTTTCCTCTCGGCCTCGGTGTCGATATTCTGAGTCATAGGCACGAAGCACTCGGTAGTGCCAACCATGAAGCTGACTGCTCCACCAACTTTCTCATTAACATAGCTTATCTGCCTGACATTAGCCAATTTGGATATTATACCGTCGAAACGTTTGTTAAGGCTCTTGCCTTCGCCACATACGATAAAGAGTTCAAGTTGCTCCTTGGGCGACAATCCTTTGCTATTACGCAGACCACGGACTCCTGCAATTATTTCTTGGGCAATAGCACAGTCGTCAAGCATACGCTGGTCAAAGAAAACGCTGACAGGCATATGCTGTACCATTATGCTTGCACCTTCGGGACGTTCACGGAGCAGATGCCATATTTCTTCAGTAACGAAAGGCATGAAAGGATGCAGCATGCACATAAGCCGTTCGAAGATAGTAAGCGTACTGTTCATTGTCTCCGCATCAATAGGACTGCCATAGGCAGGCTTAATCATTTCGAGATACCATGAGCAGAAATCATCCCATATCAGTTTATATGTATTCATCAAGGCTTCACTCAGTCGGTATTGCTCAAAATCTTTCTCAATATCTTCAAGTACGCAGGCCATACGTTGTTCCATCCATTGGACGCTGAGTTCGTTTTCCTGTGACTGATTGAGGTCGGAGCTCACTTCCCATCCCTTGACAAGACGGAGGGCATTCCATATCTTGTTGGCGAAATTACGGCCTTGCTCACATATACTCTCATCAAAGGGCAAATCATTACCTGCCGGAGCTGTCAGAAGCATACCCATACGGACACCATCGGCGCCGTATTTCTCCATCAACTCGATGGGGTCGGGCGAATTTCCAAGAGACTTGGACATCTTGCGGCCCAATTTGTCGCGGACAATTCCAGTGAAATAGACATGACGGAAAGGTACTTCTTGACGATATTCCTCACCAGCCATAATCATTCGTGCCACCCAGAAGAAAATGATGTCCGGGGCGGTAATAAGATCGTCGGTTGGATAGTAGTATTTTATCTCTTTGTTGTCGGGGTTGCGTATACCGTCGAAGAGGCTGATAGGCCACAGCCAACTGCTGAACCAGGTATCCAGAACATCTTCGTCCTGTTCAAGTTGGTCGGAACTCTGAACTGCACCCGGAAAACGTCTGGAGACCTCATCAAAAGCTTCCTCACGTGTGGCAGCAACTATGGTTTCACGCTTGCCGTCGACATCTAAATAATAGGCTGGGATACGCTGTCCCCACCACAACTGGCGACTTATGCACCAGTCCTTGATATTCTCAAGCCAATGGCGGTAGGTGTTCTTGAATTTTTCAGGATGGAACTGGATATCGTTGTTCTCAACGACATCAAGAGCCTTCTTGGCTATTTCGGACATCTTCATGAACCACTGTGCACTGAGTTTCGGCTCAATGACAGCATCGGTACGTTCAGAATGACCAACCTTGTTGACATAATCTTCAACCTTCTCGACAAGTCCTGCCTCCTCGAGGTCTTTCATGATATTCTTACGGCAAGCAAAACGATCCTGTCCAGCATACTTTCCACCATTTTCGTTCAGAGTACCGTTGTCATTGAAAATGTCTATTGACGGAAGATTATACTTCATGCCAAGGTTATAGTCATTGATGTCATGTGCCGGAGTGATTTTCAATGCACCCGTACCGAACTCACGGTCCACGTACTCGTCCATGATGATCGGCACCACGCGGCCAACGCCTGGCACTACGACTCTCTTTCCTTTAAGCCACTGGTAGCGTTCATCCTCCGGATGCACGCATACAGCAGTGTCGCCCATGATTGTTTCAGGGCGTGTGGTAGCCACCACGATATACTTATCAGTACCTTCGACAAAATATTTCAGATAGAACAATTTGCCATGGCTTTCCTTGTAGATTACCTCCTCGTCGCTGACTGCGGTGAGAGCCTTAGGATCCCAGTTGACCATACGGACGCCCTTGTATATGAGCCCTTTGTTATAGAGATCGACAAAGACGCGGATAACGCTCTCATAACGAATGTCGTCCATAGTAAAAGCCGTACGATCCCAGTCGCAGGAAGCACCGAGTTTACGTAATTGCTTCAAAATAATTCCACCATGTTCCTCTTTCCATTCCCACGCATATTTCATAAACTCGTCACGAGTGATATCACGCTTATCGATGCCTCGCTCTTTTAGCATATTGACAACTTTAGCCTCTGTAGCAATCGAAGCATGGTCAGTACCCGGTACCCAACAGGCGTTCTTGCCCATCATGCGGGCACGACGCACGAGAACATCCTGAATAGTGTTATTCAGCATATGACCCATATGAAGTACACCTGTCACATTAGGAGGAGGGATTACCACCGTGTAGGGGCGGCGGTTGTCGGGTTCTGAATGAAAGATTTTCTTTTCCAACCAAAAACTGTACCATTTGTCTTCAACAGCACGGGGATTGTATTTTGAAGCTATTTCCATTGTGGATAAAAGTTTTTTCTAATATATATAAAATTATAACTCAATAAAATAATCAAGCATTTTAGCAATGCTGCCATTATTTAGGACGTGCAAAAATACTAAAAAAAAACGTAAAATCATTTTTTTATGTATTTTTGCATTCTTAAACATTAAATAATAAATACACAAAGCAATGAGAAAGATAGTGATAGCCTTTGCCGTTATGGCATTTACGGCTGCCTGCTGCAAAAAAGGCCCCGAAGGGGAGGCAAAAATCATTGAGAAACCCGACATCCAGGTTCAGAACGGACAGTTCACCCCAGAGGTAATGTGGGCACTTGGCCGTATGGGACAGACCGCAGTGTCACCCGACGGCAAACAGATTGCCTACACACTGACATACACCGACATGGAGGAGAACAAGAACAACGCTGAAATCTACGTGATGCCTACCGCAGGCGGTGAAGTAACACGTCTGACCACAACAGCAAAAAGCGAGTCGGACATTACATGGTATGACGATAACACATTGCTTTTCTGCCGTGGCACAGAACTCATATCGATGAACGTGTCTTCGAAAAGCGAGACCGTTGTTGCGACCTTTGAGAACGGTATCGAGGGTTATAAGATTTCCCCCAATGGCAAACAGATTATTTATGTTGCCACACTTCCCGTGAAACGTCCTGAAAGCCTTGACCCTTTATACAAAGGCCTTGACAAGACCACCGGCCGAATCAACGAAGACCTGATGTACCGTCATTGGGACAATTGGGTGGACGAGTATCCTCAGATTTTCTTGGCTGATTTTGACGGCAAAGTCGATGTCGAGCACGCCACAGCAATCATCACCGATGGACCCTACGAGTGTCCTATGCGTCCGTGGGGCGGTGTTGAGCAATTCAATTTCTCGCCTGACGGTACCCAGATTGCATACACCTGCCGTAAGAAAACCGGTAAAGAATATGCACTCTCGACAAATAGCGACATATATCTCTACACTATCGCCGACGGAAAAACCATCAATATCTCCGAAGGCATAATGGGATATGACCAGAACCCTGTTTTCTCGAACGACGGCACGCGGATTGCATGGGAGAGCATGGAGCGTGACGGTTATGAGAGCGACAAGCTACGCCTGATGGTTTACGACCTTAAAACAGGCAACCGCACCAACTATACAGAGGACTTTGACTACAGCGTAGGAAACATTGTATGGAGCGAAGGCGACAAAGAGATTCTTGCCGTTGTTCCTTATCGTGGCATGAATGAAATCTTCGCTTTCAATACAGAGACCAAATCAATCCGCCAAATCAGCCACGGTTATCACGATGTCAACAGTTTCCTGCTGAACGGTGACAAGATTTACGCCTCACAGGTTTCTATGTCCTATCCTGCCACAATCTATACCTACAACGTAAACGACAGCATCAAGGAAGGCACCAAACTAAGTACATTCAATGACGAAATTCTGTCGCAGGTTAAAATGGGCAAAGTTGAAGAGCACTGGATCAAGACACATGACGGAAAGGATATGCTCACCTGGCTGATATACCCCTATGATTATGATTCCACCAAGACCTACCCTGCCCTGCTTTTCTGCGAAGGCGGTCCTCAATCCATGGTTTCTCAATTCTGGAGCACTCGCTGGAATTTCCAAGTCATGAGCGGTGCAGGCTATTTCATCATTGCTCCCAACCGTCGCGGATGTCCCGGTTTCGGCCAAGAATGGTGTGAAGAAATCAGCGGCGATTATGGCGGACTCTGCATGCAGGACTACATGACTGCCACCGACTGGTTTGCCAACAACAAGAAACAAATAGACAAAGAGCGCATAGGTGCTTGTGGAGCATCGTTCGGAGGCTTCAGCATCTACTGGCTTGCAGGACACAACGAATCATGTCGTTTCAAAGTCTTCCTTGCCCATAACGGAATGTTCAATTTCGAGCAGCAGAGCCTTGAGACTGAGGAGCTATGGTTCACCAACTGGGATTTGGGTGGTCCCTATTGGGCAAATACTCCGCAGACAAAGAAGAGTTATGCCAACTCACCCCATCTTTTCGTAGACAAATGGAACACCCCAATTTGTGTTGTTCACAGCGAGTTTGACTTCCGCATCGTGGCGTCGCAAGGTATGGCAGCCTACAATGCTGCAAAATTGCGTGGTCTGGATGCCCGCTATCTCTATTTTCCGGACGAGACACATTGGGTGCTGAAACCACAAAACAGCCTCCTGTGGCATAGAAACTTCATTGACTGGTTTGACAAATATCTAAAAGGTTGAGCCGTTGATATCTGATAATTTGAAATAAGTATAAGTCGAATAAAAACAACAATTATGAAACTCATCAAATGTATAAAATGCGGACGGCCTTTTTACAATGACAAGAAGAATTGCCCTTACTGCGGTGCCGAGAGCAGTATTTCTGCAAACAATTTCATCACCGAGCCAATATCCTCCCCTGAGTCTCGCAAGACTATGGAAGCGGTACTTGCCGGCACTTATTATAAAGAGGTTTCTCCTGCTCCTGAACCAGAAAATGCTCCAAAGCCTGTAACAGTACCGGATTTTGAGCCCGCAACTGTTCCTGAAGCACCTGTAGTCCCCGACATGTCAGAGGTCCAGACACCCTCTGAAAACATATCGGAGCCCATACAAGATCGTGCCGAGGCCATGGCAGCAATTGAATCTCAGGCTGAGACAGCAGAGACCCCAGACTTGGCAAATATTGAAGAAATGCTGCAAGTGGAATCCGAAGAGAAGCCCCGCAAACGTCACGGCTGGATATGGATTATCATCATCATCTTAATCCTCGCCATAGCCGCAGCGGTATATTTCAAATGGGATTTTGTATATGCAAAAGTGAGCAGCCTGCTTAATCTCAAATAGGCCATGCCCACCATACAAAAATAGCTCGGCAATTGCCGAGCTATTTTTATTTACCGTATTATTTATAGAAAAGATAACTCATGTTATCCAGAGCAAAGAGTTCATTCGAGATAGCACGTATCTCCTCGGCTGAGACAGCCATGATATCTCTTTGCATCTCTTCCAAGGTGTCCACATGGTCGTATGAAAGGAAACTTTTCCCTATAGATTGCATCTCGTTAAGGGCAAGCTCGTTGTTGATAGCCATTTGGCCGACATACTGCTGCTGTGCGGCATGGAGTTGATTTATCGTCAGAAGATTTTCTCTGAATTGAGACATGACACGACATACCAATTCAACAAAATGGTCTTTTTCTTCAGGGTCAATTCCTGCGTAGATATAGAAAAGACCAGCATCTGAGAATGGCGTATACTGAGATTCTATGGTATAGCAGAAACCGTATTTTTCCCTGATAGCAACGTTGAGGCGTGAATTCATGGCAGGGCCGCCTATGATATTGTTCAATAATGAGAATGCCACCTTGCGTTCGTCGAAAATCCCCGGTGCAGGACAACCCACCATGACATGCATCTGATGAGTGTGACGATTTACGGTGGTATTGAAGCGATGATAATCAGGCTTAACACTACGATCTGCAGCAGATGTCATAAGTGGATAGTCGGCAAAATACTTCTCACACAAATGGATTACCTTTCGGAAATCGGCATTTCCGACAATAGCAATGACCATTCGGTCGGTAGTATAGTTTCTATTTAGAAAGTCCTTAATGGAATCTGTCGTGAAGCCGCGCACATTCTTCTTTGTCCCGAGAATATTGTGAGCCAGAGGATGCCCTTCAAAGATATATTCCTCAAAATCATCATATATCAAATCCGAGGGCATATCCTTATATGAATTTATCTCTTCAAGTACCACATCCTTTTCCCGTTCTATTTCTTTCTCCGGGAATGTGGAATGAAACAGAATATCCGAAAATAGTTCCAGACAGCGATCTAAGTGCAGAGAGAGAGACGACGCATAGATACAGGTCTCCTCCTTCGTAGTAAACGCATTCAGTTCACCACCGACGCCATCAATTCTATTAAGTATATGATATGATTTTCTATGTGTAGTCCCTTTAAAAATAGAGTGCTCAATAAAATGAGCCATTCCCTCGTCGCTTCCTGATTCATCACGAGAACCGATATTAATGTATACTCCTGAATGAGTCACAAGCGACCCATTTTGACGAAAAACAATCTTTATGCCGTTCTTTAGAGTGTGGTATTGATACATTTACTTGAGTAATCTATTGAGTCAGCGATTTCAGTTCCTTTTTCTGGGCTGCAAAAATAGTCATGAACAGTACGGAGAATACTGCTCCTGCCAAAGTCTCAAGGGTATCTTCTGATACAAACGAGATTAGCACTATGGCCAAATAGGCAAGGACTATGGGGTTGTCGAGTATTCTCTCCCTACGCAGTGCCCAGACAAACGTTATAGCAATTATCAAAAAGCCGAAAATTCCGAAAGTCACAAGCAAGGTGAGATACTGGTTATGGATATGCTTGGTGGTCCCTTTAAGAGCCGAATTGTCAAGGGAAAGCTGAATATGGCAGGCATCGACCACATCTCCTGTACCTGTGCCAAAAAGAGGACATTTGGTAAAAACACGCCAACCGTTACGCCATAGTTCGAGACGCTGAAGGACGGTAAAATTCTTGACAGCATTGAGGCAGCGACTGCTTTCGTACTCGTATAGGAGCACATAAACCATGCGTCGGAGCGAAGAGCCCGTCAGATAAACCGGATTTGCAATGCCTTTCTCTATGGCTTGAACATCGGCAGCGGTGAGGACCTGCATCCCGACACTGTCCTTCGTGACACCCTTTGCATTGAGATAACGTATCAGTGTCGGAAACACAGCATAGCCATTGACAGTGGTGTCGCCCAATCCCAACGTCCCTATTTTGGCCCATTCCGACTGCAATTCCTCAATGCAGACGTAGTTATCAACATAATTACCGTTTTCGACAAGGCCGTTCTGCTGATGTGAATATGGGTTGCCGTTCGCGGTGTATTGTGGCAAAGGCTGCCGAGCAAGAGGTATCATGCGATAATAGTCAGTGGACATGGAAAAAAAGATACCCGTTGCCGTACCAATAAGTACAAGGAAAAACAGCAACACGGCAATCCTTACAGTATGCGAGACGATGCGGTGCCAGAAAACAGCAATCAGAATGATACCGACAACAAACAGAATAACCATGGCGGTATAGGAACGGATTATCAGGAGGAATCCCAGCAGCGAGATTACAACAGCAGCCACAAAAGCCTCAACCAGCCAATACCAATTAAATTCTATTTTATTTGAAGCATAGATATATCGTTTCCATCCCACAACCATAAAGGCTACCAGAAAGACAACCGCCAGACATACATTCAACGAAAAGCGGATATGAGAGATATACGGTATTATCTCACGATACGGCAAGTCCGGCATGGTAGCGTAGCGAACCCTGCCGATTATAGTCGCAACAAAAACAGAGAGAACATAGAGCGACATGATTAGCGACAACTGCTGTTTGTTGAGCGGCCTCGAAGTCAAGACAACGATAGGAATAGCCAAAAGCGGCAGTTTCTTAAACAAATCGTTCATACCATAATCCATATTCTGGGTTGATAGCAACCAGACAACATGGACGGCGGCAAAAACGAGGAAAAACCAGAACAGAGGATGCTGATATGAGAGAAATCTGAAACGCTTTAGCTTCGAATCATTGATTTCAGGGAATTTCACCGTCTTGAATTTCTGACGGATGTCCAGTTCCAAAATCCAATTCAGCATCAATAATATTTCAGAGGCACTCATCATGTAATTGCTTACAGGCTGGGAACTTACCAAGACAAAGAGAAGCAAGAAATAGATGCCCCTATGGATGGAAAGCCTCAGCGACGGAGTGCCGTCAGCATTATATACTGTAGGGAAAAGAGCGAAACTTTTCAATTAGATTATGTTGGTTATTTATTCAATATTCTATTGTACTCACTGCGATTACCCAGTATTTCGATAGCTCTGAGCACATCGGGGTCAGTAGCCAAAGAGCCCTGCAGACGGCCAGCGGAATAATAGTAACGAACAAGGATTTCTGCCTTAAGAAGTTCTCCTATCTCCTCACGATATTTCGTCAAGTCATCAACCTTTTCAGTTTTCAGTCTTTGTTCCAGTTCGTTAATATAAGGAGCCAATGTCTCATAATAGTTTTCCTCCTTTGAGACCGACTTTAACTCCGCCAACAGTCGTTCTGTATCCGTTGAATAGCTATAGTCTTTATCCGCCAAGAAGTTCACAAAATCATTGTAAATCTCGTCGGTAACCTGAAAATGTTCGGGGTCAGCAATAGATGGATGTTCTTTAACGAACTTGTTCACATATTTGAAGACAAGGAATTTTGACAACAATGTAGTAGATATCATTGACATATATTCCGTTTCAACTTCCACATCCGGTTCAATACCGAATCCGTCGTACACAACACGACCGTGAACTGTATGAAATGCGGTTTTGAGAGAGTCTGGGACTTTGACAGCCCTACCGTTCTCATCACGATGGCTGTAGTCTATTGCCTGAATACAGCGGCCACTGGGGATATAATATTTTGAGACCGTGACCTTCATCTGTGCATTATACACCAGAGGAAGTACATTTTGAACCAAGCCTTTGCCATATGAACGCGAACCAATTATGACAGCACGGTCCAAGTCCTGCAGACTTCCTGCCGTGATTTCCGAAGCAGATGCACTGTAACCATTGATAAGCACCGCCACAGGTATTTCCGTGTCAAGAGGAGCCATACGGGTATAGTTCTTGGTATTCTTGGAACTCAGCTTACCTTTTGTTTCCACTATCAGCGTTCCCTTCGGGACAAAAAGGTTGACAAGGTCGACAGCCTCGTTCAAGAGACCACCGCCATTGTTACGCAAATCCAAAATAAAACCTTTCATATCAGGATGTTCCTGTTTGAGTTTTGTCAGAGCATCTCTGACATTACGAGCTGCATCCTGAGTGAATTCATCCAATTTCACATATCCAATATTCCCAGGGAGCATTCCGCTGTAAGGAACATTCGGCAATTTGATTTCAGCACGCACTATGGTACGTTCAAACACCTTTCCGTCACGCTGGAGACGCAATGTCACCTCTGTTCCAGCCTGACCACGCATTGCAGCACTGACATCGGAATTTGTTTTCCCCTCCGTCGATACACCATTCACTGCAAGAATCCTGTCACCCGCACGCAATCCAGCCTTGTCGGCTGGAAGATCCTTGTAAGGTTCGGAAATATAAATCTCCTTACCATCCTGATGAATCAGAGCTCCTATACCACCATACTGTCCCAAGAGTTGCAGTCTCACATCCTCCATATCAGATTCAGGATAGTATACCGTATATGGGTCAAGAGCCGCCAACATAGCATCGATAGCGGTCTTTATGCTGGCACCAGGATCCACATCGTCCACATAATTCGCATAAAGAGTTTCATATAAGCGGCAGAATATCTCTATATTTTTCGAGAGCTCAAAGCCCCTGTCCGTAGTGTTTTGAGCCCGCATCGGCACGGCCAATGCCGCGACAGAAAAAATAAAAGCAAAGAGTGTTTTTCTAAACATTATTATGTTTTTTTTGGATACAAAAACGACACTGGCCGTTTTTTATTGTGTCTCACCTATGCATTTATAGCAAGGAGCATAGACACGGTATGGCCATTGAGTTGTCAAAAAACATGTAAGATGCAAAAACTGAGACGGGAATGTTCCTTTTTTCAATCCCCGTTCTCAGTCTTCTGTCTTCGCTACTTCTTAATAAGCGAGATAATCCAAAGCAGCAGGACGGCACCGACAACAGAAGTGACAAGGCATCCAATGAAGGTTGAACCCCAGTCGATACCAATCCACGAAAGGACGTTGCCGCCGATAAAACCGCCGACGATACCGACAATCAGATTGACAACAAAGCCGAATCCGGCTCCTTTCATAATTTTGCCGGCAAGGAATCCTGCCAGAGCTCCAATGATTATACTAACAATAATTCCCATAATGATAAGTATTTAATAGATTAATAGATTCTTATTCCATTTTCGGACATGGTCGGTTTGGCAATTTACACCGTGAATTTACTGATATCCAACTCTTCAGGAGAGACAAACCAGACAACATCGCCTTCGTTGAAAATGGTCTTGGACTTGGGGTTGAGAATCTGATGTCCCTCACGCTCTATGGCAATAATCATTGCATGATAGTGCTGTGAAAACTGCGACTCCGATATTGTCTGGCCTATGAAAGGATTGGTATCGTGCACTGTCAACCGATAAATATTCAGTTCGTTGTCGCTATGGTCGTGTATCAACATGTCAGGTTCGACGGAAAGGACGGTGCGGAGGTGAGATATCTGCTCTTCGTTACCCATCACTGACAATCGGTCGCCAGGAAGAATCAGCATCTCCTTGTCAGGCAAGTCGTAGACAAGACCCGCACGTTCAATAGAGACCACATTTACCCCGTAATCCTCCCTGAACTTGGTATCCATCAGACGACGCCCCGAAAACATAGAATAGGGTGTTACGGTAAGACGTTCCAAATAAAAATTGTTTTCAAGCAACGTAGGTATCTTGAATGACTGCTGCGACTGCCTCGAATTAAAATTGGAAATAAACTGGTTCTCGATTCGCTGATAGAAACCGATTGTTCGTTTTGAGAAAAGCACAACCAATACAATAAAGACAGCAAGGATAACCAAAAAACCTACCGCCAGATGTATATACCTACCAATAACCAAGCCGATAAACAACAATGCAAGGAAATAACGGAGCAACAGGACAGGAATAACTATAGCCTGGCTATAGTCCTTCGAATCAAGCATTTCTTTTATTTTTGAACGGTTTACGTTCCTTACAGCAATTGCCCATACAAATGGCAACATGACTGCCAGAGTGACAATCATTCCCACAAAATTACCCCAGAAAGACGGATCTCCGTCGGAATTAACTATAAGTCTGTTAAGCGTAGGCTTAAGAAGTGTGAACGACAACAGGCAGAGGGCTGCATTGATGGCACCATAAAGGAGTAACGACGAGAACTGTTTCTTAAGGAATAACCTCACAGAACTTTTCTGGTTGTTCTGTTTTGCAGAGTTGCTGTATCGTTCCAAGGCGTCTTTCAGTTTCTGTGGCATCTTTGGTTCCAGCCAATTATGGAACGGATTGGCAGCTTTTATCATGTAGGGAGTGACAAAGGTTGTCACAATGGACACAGAGACAATAA
Organism: Bacteroidales bacterium; assembly: GCA_017613375.1. Classification (GTDB taxonomy): domain Bacteria; phylum Bacteroidota; class Bacteroidia; order Bacteroidales; family P3; genus Colimorpha. Next base: position 18,556 of record JAGADZ010000041.1, read on the forward strand.
TAGGATATATGTCGGGATTGATAACTCCGAACGAGAGTCCCAGTCCTGCGATAATGAAGGAGAACTCTCCTATTTGACAGAAACAAAAACCCGACTGAACTGCCGTCTTGGTGTTCTTACCAGAGAGGATAATTCCCAAAGTGGCGGCACTCGACTTAAAAAGAATAACCGTACCTGCTATCACTAAAATCGGGCCAATGTACTTGACAAGAATCTGAGGGTCCACCAACATACCCACCGACACGAAGAAGACCGCACAGAAGAGGTCTTTGATAGGTGTTATGATTCGATGTATTACGTCGGCCTCTATAGTCTCAGCCAAGATAGCACCCATCACGAAGGCTCCCAAAGCCGTGGAAAAACCCGCATACGAAGCGAGAACAACCATGCCGAAGCAGAGCCCCACAGCAATGATGCAGAGTGTCTCCTCTGTCATATAACGACGCATCCAACGCAGGAATGTCGGGATAAGGAAAATACCGAAGACAAACCATACTATAAGGAAAAAGACGAGTTTCACCAGACTCATAGCCAACTCACCTCCATTGAAACTCTTACTAACAGAGATTGTAGACAAAATCACCAATAGCAACACGGCTATCATATCCTCGACGACAAGAACGGCGGTGACAGAGGATGTGAATTTCTGCTGTTTGAGTTTAAGGTCGTCAAACGACTTTATGATAATGGATGTCGAGGAAATAGACAGCATACATCCGAGGAATATGCACTCCATGGAACTCCATCCAAGCAACCGCCCAACGCTGGAACCTATCAGAAACATTATCGCCAACTCGGTAAGGGCCGTTATAGCCCCTGTGGCACCGACTTTCTTCAACTTTTTGATACTGAACTCCAAGCCGAGAGCAAACATCAGGAAAACTATTCCGATATCGCTCCATACATGTACGTCAGCAGCATCCTTGATAGCAGGGAACCACGGAAAATAAGGGCCAATAAAGAAACCCGCAACAATATATCCGAGAACAAGAGGCTGTTTCAACCATTTGAAAACAACAGTAATAACACCTGCTGTCACAAGAATAATGGAAAGGTCAAGGAATAGCGGCGGTAAAGAGGACATACAACTTAGTAATTGAAAGTTAAACCAATATTAAGCTCACAAAAACAATTTGCAAATTTACGAAAAAATATTGAATTTATATTAAGTTTTCATAATTTTATTAATTTTGCAATCAGACAAGGAACATATCAATAAATACAATAACTTCAAAAACATAATTTTATAAAAATGAAGAAACAAGATTGGATTCTTATTTTATGCGTCGTGGTGGTATTGGCACCGTTTTTCATCCCTGCAACAGGATTTTTTGACTGGTTCAACACCATGACCAAAAGCCATCCTTATATTATGGCGTTCTTCAAGTTTGCCATTCTTGCCACCTTGGGTGAAATGCTTGCTCTCCGCATACGCGAAGGAGTTTACAACAAGAAAGGCTTCGGTGTATTGCCACGCATGATGGTGTGGGGTTTCCTTGGAATGTGCATAGCAATGGCTATGGTTATTTTTAAAAGCGGCGTACCTGTCTTCCTTTCTTCGCTAGGCATCAGCGACCTGGCTACAATTCAGCAGACTTTCGCCGCCACCGCACCGCTCTCATGGGGCAAAGTGGGTATAGCGTTTGCTGTCAGCGTATTGATGAACAGCATCTTTGCACCCGTCATGATGACGTTCCACAAATGCACCGACATCCATATCCTTGACAATGGCGGCACTGTGAGAGGATTGCTGCGTCCGATGAAGATGAGAGAGATTGTTTCAACAAAAGTAAATTGGGATGTACAATGGAATGTGGTAATCAAAAAAACAATTCCGCTCTTCTGGTTCCCTGCACATACTATAACTTTTATTCTTCCCGAGACATTCCAGGTTCTCTTCGCAGCCCTGTTGGGTGTCGCGTTAGGTCTGATTTTGGCCCTCGCCGGAGGTAATAAGAAATAATAAGGCTTCCCGTCATGGACATGAAGAAAGTGTTTTTATTCCTTTTCATTCTCGGCATTTCATCCATTGGTTTTGCCCAGAATGACACGGTGGCGAAAAAGTTCCGTTTTGACTTCCACGGTTTTGTCAACCCTCATTTCTACGCTGACAGCCGCGAGGTGGTTGGAGGTCGCGAGGATATGATGCTGTTTTTCCCGAAACCCGTGAACCTTGATGCCAACGGCAATGACCTCAACGACGGATGGCAAGCCAACATGCTGGCCATCACCGCCCGAATGGGGCTACGAGTCACTGGTCCAGATGCACTGGGTGCAAAAACCAGTGCCTATATCGAAGGTGACTTCACCGGCAGCACCAATGCCACCATTAACAGTCTGCGACTGCGGCATGCCTACATCGACATGAAATGGGGAAAACACAAATGCATTGGTAGAATCGATTGCATTGCCTCCACACATCGCTTGCTCATGGGCCAATACTGGTATCCCATGCAAATCCACGAAGTGATGCCCTTCACTAACCCACTGAATATGGGTGCACCCTTTGCCCTCTATGCACGCTACAACCAAGTGCGATACGAATACTCCAACCGTTTCGGTCTTGAGGCCGTCGCGGCAGCCTCCTGGCAACTTGACAACACCAGTCAAGGTGAATTGAACGGAACCTACACCAACAGCACCGCTTTTGCACGCCACTCATTGATTCCGGAATTTACCGCCCAATTACGCTACCATGGACAACATCTGTTCCTTGGCGGGGCTGTAAACGTAAAAACCTTACAGCTACAAGTGCCTCTGACCACCCTCAACGACCGTACACACACCTCGCTGAGCTATACCTTGTTCGGAAAACTGAGCATCGGAAACTGCGACATCAAAGCCCAGACACTCCTAAACAACAGCCTTTATGAAGGATGCTCTCTGGGAGGCTACCTCTTTTTGGCCAACGGCGACGTGGAGGATTGGCATTTTAACACCTACTGGATTGACATCTCGCGTCGTACGGGACGTTTGCGACCAGGTATTTTCATGGGCTATGCTGAAAACCGAGACTTTGGTGGCCACAGCAACGCCACACATATCTTTGGACGCGGACATGACATTGAATATCTCTACCGCATTCAACCTCGTCTGCAATACAGAATGAGCGACAATCTGTTTTGCACCGCCGAAGCAGAATACACCTATGCCGGATATGCTGACCCTGTGGGCAATCTGCGACTTTCCCTTACCGTTCAATATGACTTTTAAATTATATCGAAAACGAAGACGAAAACTGTTGATCACTTTAATGTTAATTTTAACCATTCATCAACTTTATACTTTATTTTAATCATTAAGTCTCTTTTCAACATTGAACAACTACCACACACATTCACACTACTGCGACGGCAAAGGCGAACTGCGTGAATACATTGAATACGCCCTTGCCAAAGGGTTCTCCGCTTTGGGTTTCTCTGGCCACTCGCCTATCCCATTCCCTAGCAATTTTGCCATTAAAGATGAGGAATACACCGCCTACTGCGACGAAGTACGCGCACTCAAAGCAGAGTATGCTGACCGTATTGACATCAAACTGGGTCTTGAGATTGACTACATCCCTGGCCTACAAGAGGATTTTACGCCACTCGTCGAAAAGGGCGGACTTGAATACACAATCGGCAGTGTACATCTTATCCCCAACCCCGACGATGTTGAAGCACTGCGAGAACTAAGCAACAGCGCCATTGGTGAAGAACGTAAGCAAATACCTTATCATATATGGTTTATAGACGGTCCTCGCCAGGAGACCTATGATAATGGCTTGCACCATATCTTTAAAGATGACATTCGTGCAGGAGTGCGAGCCTATTTTTATCAGCAGAATGCCATGATTGAGAAGAATCAACCCACCATTGTAGGTCATTTCGACAAAATAGTGATGCACAACCGGGACAGATACTTCTCATATGGGGAGAAATGGTTCCACGACCTGTTGTACGAAACAATTGAATTGATTCGGGAAAGTGGCTGCATAGCAGAAATCAACACCCGTGGACTTTACAAAGGCCGCCACACAGACTATTATCCAGCAAAAGAGACCATCCAATATATGAATGGTCTCAACATACCTGTTCTTGTTGGTACCGATGCCCATGAGCCGTCAAATCTTAACCAGTTCGAAGGGGCATACGAATTCCTGCAAGAAATCGGTTACAAGAATATTGTCTACAAACTATAGCAGACTATTTCTTTCCAAAAAGGCCTGCAGCTATTCCTTTCAGCTGTTTAGCCAATTCCTGTTTTTCGTCATCGGAAATCTTACTGTCTTTCAATGCATCCGTAGCTGTGGAGACAAGTTTCTGTATTTCCTTATCATCTTTTGCAGATGTAAGCTTTGCCATCAATTCCTTGTTGTCTTTCAAAGAATTGACAGTATCTTTCAAATTGATATTATTTAATACTCCGTCTAAAAG
>JAGADZ010000042.1 GCA_017613375.1 Bacteroidales bacterium
ATGATGAACGTTATCAGCGCCAAAATGGCGGTTACTGCGATATTGCCGGTGATGTTGGCTCCTGCGGGGAATATCGGAATCAATCCCAATATGTTGCAGAAGAAGATGAAGAAGAAGAGAGTAAGCAGATATGGGAGGAAACGGTTAGTGTTGTGTCCGAGAATCGGCTCCACTATTCCGTCTCGCACATGCAGGACAAGCATCTCGATGAGCGACTGCATGCCGTGAGGCGCAGCTGTTCCGCGGACCTTGTACTTCTTGGCAGAGGCAAGGATTATGACGATAAGCAGCGTCACAGCGATGATGATGGCCGCCGCCGTCTTGGTGATGGAAATGTCGACGGGCTTCAGCACCTTGCCATTCTCGTCAGTCAGGAAGCAGTAATGTCTGCCTCCAAACTCGGGAAACGCCTCGTCGCTGTTTTCAACTTTCGCTTCGTCAATCTCTTTGACACAAACAATCTCCTCCTTTTCCAAGCCACCGCCAATGAGGGCGTATGTGTGCTTTTTGCTCTGATAGACAGAGTGTCCGTGATGGAAACGTTTGGACGAGAAAATCTCAATGTGGCCCTCGTCAATCAGTATAACCGGCAGATTGATGGCGACAGCATGCTGTTTTCCGTCCTTGGTGTTGTAGTCGCAGATGTGCCACGAATGAGAGTCGGTCACGTGTCCGATAATGACTTCGCCAGGATTGAATTGCTCCGGCTCAGCAGACGAACATCCCATCATAGAGAATGAGAAAAGGACAAACAAACAAGGAATCAGCTTCAAACGTATCATTATCAATATATTTAATCTAAATTCAATATCTTATATAAGCAGACAAAGATACAAATTATTTTTTATATAAAAAAGAAAAAAAAGAATAGGGTAAAAAAAACGACAAATCAACTCTTGTCAAAGATATTCAATTGTACCGAATCGAAAAGGCCGAGCTGGTTTTTGGGGGCATTGTCCGACTTGGTAGATTGAAGTGCCGCCAGCTGCATATGCAGCATCCGTTTTGCCGCAATAGAGCGTGAGGTCCGGTGTATTTTAGCATATTCACCAATTTTTACAAAATCCCTCTCAGATAGATTAACAACTATCTTTTTAGCCTTTTTTTTGGTAGACTTTTTTTTCATTACATCGTCTGAATTATTTTGCAAAGATACAGAAAATACCCATCTTGTTATTTATCTTGGAATGTTTTTTGTAACATAGTTTTTAACACAAAACAAAAGGAGAGCCCTTTGCAGAGCCCTCCTTTTCAGGAATGAGGTTATATAGGAATTAATAACCCTGTCTATCCAACATATTTTCAATACTCTTAAACTGGGGACCGTTTAAGAAATCATCCATTGCCTTCAGACGGGCCGCGTTATCAGGTGATGAAGCCATAAATGCTTTCGCACCTGCTTCGTTTAGCGCCACATAACGCTGGTTGTTGAATGGGCTGGCTATACGGTCGTCCATCTTACGGAATCTGGATAACTGAAAGATTACCTGATATGATTCTACAAGCATATGTTCAACATCACCTCGCTTATCTGCCGGGAACGACAGAGCGTAATCCATGATCTGTTTGTAATAATCAAACATGTCACAGAGGACTTCGTAGGCTTTGACTTGGTCACCAAGATAGGAGTATATGTACATGGTGGTTATTGAGTAGCGGTTGTTCTCGAAATAATTTCTCGGGAAAAGTTTATCGCGAAACTCAATAAACTTCTTGGCAGCTGCGGTGTCACCATTCTCGAGGCACTGGTATGCAAGCCATACAAAAGTCTGCCGTTGTACGTCACCCATATTTTTACTTATGGGGTCAATATAGATGCCGCTGTTGAGATTGCCCCACTGCAGAGGTTGACGACTTCCATCCTCATTGATAGCACCATTGAGGAAGTAGTCGATTGTTCGAGGAGTGTAGTTGAAGGCACGTGTCTTGTTGACGGGATATGGCACAAGCAATGAGACCATGCCGTCCTCGACGCTATAATGGTCCACCACGGTGAACACATCGGCGATATAACCCGTGTTCATTATGCTGACAGGGCGTTCAAACCTGTTGGTACCGATGAAATCGAGCATCATCATCTCGTTGCGGACGAAATAACCGCGACGAGGATGGACGTCAAATTGTATTTCATCAGGTATGGTATCAGCCTGTTCTCTGGTGATGATGCCATTGGCTACAAGTTTGGCTTTGTCTATGGTAATCTTGAACTTGTTTGTAGGCAAGTAGATAACGCTGTCGGCATCTTCCCTGCGTTGTTTCTGAACGAAACGACTGCGGTTGTTGACGACCTGCTGCAGTGCTTCTGTGACTTCCATACGAGGTCCATCCATAGGCACGAAGGCTTCATGACCGAGACCGTACATATCCTTGGGGAATGTAAAAGACAGGGGTTCCGACTGGTATAGTTTGTTGTACAGCTGTTCAACATACCAGTGCATTCCTGACAGTGTGTAGTTAAGAATACGCACGTCGGTACGGTATTCCTCAACTTCCTGAGCATACCAGAGAGGGAATGTGTCGTTGTCGCCAAAGGTGATGAGTACGCCATTGCGGTCTATAAGGCCGAGATAGTTCTTGGCAAAGTCACGTGCAGCCGTCTTATGTGAACGGTCATGGTCGTCCCAGTTTTCCGCCCCGAGAATGACGGGTACAGTCATAGAGAGTATGAATGCCAATGGAAGTGCGACGCATTTGGGCAACTTGACGACAGAAGCAATCAACGTGACCACGCCGACCATCGAAAGGATAAACCATCCTCCATTGAGAAGCAATCCAAGCAGGATAGCGACGACAGAGGCAATGATGAAGCGGGTACGCACTTTGTTTTCGAACTTGGACGACAGCCAGTCATAGAGCGCATATACTCCAAGGCCGATCCATACGGAGAAGAAATAGAATGAGCCAACAAAGGCGTAGTCACGTTCACGCGGTTGACGAGGAGGCATGTTAAGATAGATGGCGATAGCGAGGCCCGTCATAAAGAACATGAGGAATACCACGAAGGCATCCTTGCGGTTCTTGATACAGTGGTAGAGGAGGCCAATCATACCGAGAAGGAGCGGAAGCATGTAGTATTTGTTGCGAGCCTTGTTATGCTCGAGATAGTCCGGCAGATTGTCCTGTGGTCCAAGACGGTGTTCGTCAACATAGTTTATACCTGAAATCCAGTTACCGTCGACATAATTGATGGTAGGATAACGGGTGTTATTCGGGCCAACGTTGTCGTCGAAATGATGTCCTTGGATATCGTTCTGACGTCCTGAGAAATTCCACATGAAGTAACGCCAATACATCCACCCCATCTGGTAGCGATGGAAGAATGTCAGGTTCTGAGCGAAAGTTGGTTTGCTGCCCTGCGGAGGGTCTCCTGCCCAATATTTGTAGAATAGAGGATGGAGACGGATGTTGTCGGGGCTCCACATGCGTGGGAAAACACCTGTCTGGGAATCGTCATATACATATTTGGGAGCGTAGGCTGCAAGTTTGTAGAAATCGTGGCCATCGGCATCCTTAGTGCGTATGTATTTGGCATAGTCGTTCTTTACATCTCTCGGATTGCCAGCCGTATAGTAAGGACCTGTCAGGAGAGGTGTCTGACCGTACTGTTCACGGCCGAGATATGCACGCATAGCCACGGCATCCTTTGGTGCATTCTCGTTGAGCGGCGTATTTGTGTTGGCACGGATGACAAGAATGAAGAATGTAGAATAGCCAATGACAAGCACAAGAAGGCTAAGCAAACAGGTATTGATGACTTGTCTGTTTTTCCCTTTGAGAATAAAATAGGCAACGACTCCGAGCAGTACGAGAACCATAAAGAATCCAAACGAGAAAGAGCCTGCACCGATTTTTGCCACAAAGAGTAGCAGGAACATCAGAATCAAAACAATTACATTGACGTTCTTGCTTGGTTTTTGCAGTCTGGAGTTGTTCCAGATACCCCATGCTATAAAGACTGCCATGAGAAAGAAGAAGACAATAGTGCCCGAGTTGAATCCCATGTGCAGTTTATTTACGAAGAAGACATCAAAATCACATGAGAGGCTTACGATGCCTGGGATGACGCCCCACAATACGACAGCGAGGATTACAAGTGATACGATGCCGCTGACCAAAAGACCTTTGGTTGTGGTTTTAGGCCACTTCTTGAAATAGACAACATAAACAATTGCAGGTATTGTCAGGAGGTTCAGCAAGTGAACACCAATGGCTATACCCACAAGGAAACATATTAGGACAAGCCACCTCAACGAGTATTTGTCGTCGGACTGTTCCTCCCATTTCAAAATAGCCCAGAACACTACCGCAGTGAAGAATGAAGACATTGCGTAGACCTCACCTTCGACAGCTGAGAACCAATAAGTATCGGTGAATGTATAGGCCAAAGCACCAACAATGCCTGAGGCAAAAACTGCCCAAACCTTTGTATTTTTCAGTGAAAGGTCTTCAAATTTCAACAGTTTCTTCCCTAATAAGGTAATAGTCCAGTAAAGGAACATGATACCTAAACCACTAGCCACAGCCGACATGACATTCACTGCAAATGCAGCATGATAGGGGTCTGTGAAGAGAGAGAAGAGTCGTCCGATAATCTGGAAAGTCGGGGCTCCAGGAGGGTGACCCACCTGAACCTTAAAGGCAGTAGCGATGTATTCACCGCAGTCCCACCAAGAAGCGGTAGCTTCAGCAGTCATAATGTAAACAGCACAGGCTATAATACCAATAAGCCAGCCTATGCAGTTGTTTACAAGATGATACTGTTTTAAAGTTTTATCATTCATGTTGTTATTTATTGAAAGTTTATATTCGTCGTAAATGTTGATATATTTAACTACCAGTCAACCTCGTCGCGATTTACAGGCATTGTCATGCAACGTGCTCCTCCGCCGGCACGGGGCAGTTCGCTTGCTGCAAAGGTGACGACACAGCGGTTATAGTCGTCGATGGAGACATCACCTTTTGCGACATCCTCGGCATTGAGGACTGTGAAACCAGCCTTGTCGAGAGCATCGATAGTATGGCTGTTGCGACGGTAGCCTATTATTTTGCCAGGAGCGAGGGCAAAGAAATTGGAGCCGCTATGCCACTGTTCACGTTGCTGCATCCACAAATCCTCTCCACCGCAGAAGACCGGTTCCATGTCAATACCGACACATTTTAGTGCCTCAAGTATATTCTTGCAATCGTGATAATGAATCTTACCATTATCAATTTCTATCCATGTAGTGGCTTTTCCTGAAAACTCGTAGGTTTTGCGAAGCATCGGCTCATAAATCATACAGCGGTTCCTGTCAAGGAAAGTGTAAACCATGTCAAGATGAATGAACGATTCCGGCTTGAGAGGTAGCTGCTGGGTGATGATGTTGAATTTCGGCCTATCGCTGAAAGTATGGGCAAGGAATTGAATACCTTTCCTGTCTGTACGTATTCCTTCACCGATACACAGCAAGTCCGTACGTCCTATCTGCACATCGCCACCTTCTGTATGGGCATTGGAATCCCAATCCTGAGCATTGATAGTGTTGCATCCAAAGAAGTTCTCAAAGATAGCCTTATATATCAAGTTCTCTCGTTTTCTGACATCAAATGACATAGAGTTTACGAGCACACGGTCGAAAACTGACGAAGAGGCATCACGGGTGAAGAAGAGATTATACAAAGGACGTAATACGAATCTGCGTTCAGCAAAGCATTGTGGGTCTTTCCCTTTACGGTAAGCGAAGCCCTCTATAAGTTCTGCTGCAAGAGTTGAGGAAGCATGGGACAACAGTTCGTCGGTGAGATAGTCAGCATTTTCTGCCATGCAACTCTCGACAACGATTTTTTTACGCAAAGCATCGTCTTCAAGGAGAGTTTCAAGAATATCCCGGACATAATAGACTTTAGTAACTTTCTCAAAGACCGAAGAGAAGTTACGGTATTCACCATCGACAATATTCTTGTTAAGGATGTCGCTATATAGAGCCTCCGCGGCGTTCTGAGGAGTCATTCTCTCTATCTCCACACCCGGGCGATGTAGAAGAACGGCGTTAAGACGACCTATTTCAGATGTTACATTAACCTTTATTTTCTGTCTATATTCAGAGATTCCCATATGTCTATAATAACCTTCCTGCCTTATTACAATGACTTACAACAACATTTGAGCAATAAGGCACACTATATAAAAATGCAAATTTAAATAAAAATATCGAAAAGCACATATCTGTTCACGAAAAATATTTTAACAAGTTATTACATTCAAAGAGTTGTCGTGACGGTATAGGTCGTATAAAGATTGTTGTCGGACATAACACTGTGGTATACCAACCTTGCTTTATCAACGGCAAGAACCCTTTCGTCGTTAAAGCGGGCGTCTGAGCCGAAGTCAATGAAATGGGCGGCAAAATTGTCAATATCCATAGAAAAGACAATGACAGCATTCGGTGCCTCTGCTGAGACTGAATTATTGACCGTGATGAAGACGAACTTGTTGTCAATCAAACGACATTCCTTGACAGCCCCTATGACATACACAACCGTGTCCTTATAGAATCCCTCTGTACCGCTGAAGAGCACCGAGGTGCTACGCTTTTCAAGATCATAGACATAGAAAGACGGGGCGTTATTCTTCTCATAATAGAACACCTGATGATGCAATGAGTCAACTAGACGGGCCACGACACACTTGTCGTCAGGGAGAGTATTGACGTAGTTGTCGGCTTCCTGGTTATAATATTCAATCTCATCAAATGAGTCTTCAATAATATCGAGAGTATCCACCTGTAGCATAACAGGCTCTTCTTGCCGTGAAGAGAAGAACACCACAAGTACCACTGCAGCCAGAGCAGCCACAGAGAGTACCACTGGGATATTAAAGGACTTATGTTTCTTACGTTTTGACATCACTCGTCTAATAATACAGTGTGTATTCCAAACATTGTACTGCAGTAATAACTTACAATCATTTAATCTCCTTGACTTTCCTCAAAGCCGTGAGCAGAGCTTCGTCGTCGTCCTTCATAATACGGTAATAGTATTCGATACCATAAAGGTTACGGGCAATAAGAGCCTTGATGAGATATCCCATATAAATATCGCTATGTTTGTTTATTAGTTCTCTACGACGGTCCTCGTCTTTCGCTTTTTCCTTGAGATTATTCTTGAGAGTTCTGTCATCAAGTAATTTATTCAAATAAGCCTCATAGCTATTGGCATGAATTACATGGGAAGTGTCGGAGACTATTTTTCTGATTTGTTCGGTCATCCATGTTGCCACCCAGTCGCCTCGAACATCCTTTTTGGATATATTCTTGGAAGCAGCGAAAGCATTGAAAGCCTTGGCGACAGCGACAGAGTCATAATTGGCCATAAAATCATCAAAGGTGGCAAGATGAGGGTCGTTGCGGTGGTTGTCGGCCCAATTGAGAGCGAAAGTGTTGAAGATACCGCCAGAACGTAACGAGAGGAAGTAATCAGACAGACGGATAGTGTCCATCGGGACAAAAACATCAGGCATAATGCCACCACCTCCATATACAACGCGGCCTGAAGCAGTATAATACTTCAACGAATCAGGATAGCTGACAGAATCAGCGTTGGTTAGTTCGTTATGTTCGTATCGATTGCGCAATTCCCTGTTATAAGCGTCAATACCACCGTCATATGGTTTCTGTATACAACGGCCTGACGGAGTATAATAGCGTGCCGTTGTCAAACGTATCTGAGCACCATCATAGATATCAAACATGCGCTGAACCAAACCCTTGCCAAAAGAGCGTCGTCCCACAAGTGTACCACGGTCCCAGTCCTGAACAGCACCTGAGACGATTTCTGATGCAGAAGCCGAATACTCGTCAATCAATACCACAAGAGGTCCTGAGGTATAGAGGCCTCCACGTGTTGAATTGTAATCACGACGCGGAGAACGCATACCTTCGGTATATACAATCAACTTGTTGCGTTCAAGAAATTCATTGGCTATACCACATGCGATATCAAGATATCCGCCACTGTTGCCGCGGAGGTCGAAAATCAGGCGTTTCATGCCTTTACGCTTCAGTTCGTTGATAGCGTTGCGGACTTCCTCACGTGAGGTACGAGCGAAACGTGTAAGTCTGATATATCCAACCTCGTCGTCAAGCATAAAATAGGTGTCAACGGAATAGATAGGAACTTTGTCTCGAACAATTTTGAACACTAAAGGGGTTGCCACACCCTGACGTTTGACAGTGAGCAAAACCTCTGTGCCTTTCTTGCCACGCAAATGACGGAAAACAAAATTATTGTTCACACCTTTGAATGTAGCCACGGTATCGTCAACTTTCAAAAGTTTGTCACCAATCTGAAGCCCGACTTTTTCCGAGGGTCCCCCGACTATGACATCGGTAACGGAAATAGTATCGTCAACTATCTGGAACGAAATACCGACACCCTCAAAATTAGCCTGCAACCCCTCGTTAGTGCGTTGTACATCCCTCGCAGCTATATACATACTGTGTGGATCCAGTTCTGAAAGCATTGAAGAAACAGCTTTTTCTGAAATCCTTAAATAGTTAGGGTCTTCGACATAATAGTTTCGGATATAATCGCATACCTGTTGAATACGCATAAAATTATTCAGAGATGAGTCAACCTCAACAGAAGCTGCAGGAGCCTGGACCGGCGCGGCAGCAGGTGTTTCAGTACGATTTCGTCTCGGTTTACGGGGATTAGTGTCTCTCGGATTACTGTTTTGTGCAGATAAATACAAGAAAGTGAGCACAAAAACCAAAAGTGTCAAGATTTTTTTGTTCATTGTAGCAGTTATATTTTTTGTATTTTTAACGGAGAAAAAAGATTATTATTTTATTAATGATAAAAATAAAATAGCAACAACAACGTTACATTGAACGGAGAACGGAGATTATTTATAATAAATAAATATCCACAATATATGGACGAAAAAATGACTAACAACAAACAAGATAAAAAGTTCCGAGGACTCTCATTCGGCAAAATCATGCTTGCCTCCGCTGTCGGGACATTGATAGTGATGATCCTTATAGGTTTATTTAAACTTGTCGTTCTGTTAGGCATAGTAGGTTCCTCCTCATCCGAGACAGAACCTATAGCTGCGGAATCCTTTCTAAAGATTGACTTAACAGAATCCATCCCTGAGCGTACTCCAGGAGACCTCGAAGCCATTCTTTCGCAAACGGAAGGTACAGGATTCAGTGACATACTAAGAGGTCTTGATGCAGCCGCCACCGACAACAAAATCAAAGGCATATATCTTTATCTCGGAAGCACATACACTCTTTCATGGGGCAAGAGCGAAGAACTCCGCGAAGCGTTGCTTGCTTTCCGAAAAAGCGGCAAACCCGTTCTTGCATATGCCGACGGATACAGTCAACAAGGTTATTACCTTGTATCCGCCGCAGACAGTATATATCTGAATCCGTCCGGATTGGTTGAATTCCGTGGAATTGGAGCAGAGGCAATGTTTTTCAAGGAAATGCTTGACAGGTTAGATGTCAAGATTACCCTTATCCGTCCCAAGAACAACAGTTTTAAGAGTGCTGGAGAGACTTATACGATGAACCATATGAGCGATGCCAACCGCGAACAAATACGCCAATACATAAAAAGCATATGGGGTCATGTGACAGAAAAAATATCTGAAACACGAAATATCAGTGTTGAGCGTCTCAACGTCCTTGCCGACAGCCTCTCGGCATGTCTTCCAGAAGATGCTCTGCAGAACGGTCTTGTAGACAAGCTCTGTTTTGAGAGCGATATTTCCACGACAATAAAGGAGGTATATAAAGGCAAGAAAATCGTCGAAATATCGAAATATCACCCAACAATCAAGAACAATATCAATGTCAAAGAACGCATAGCAATAATCTATGCTGAAGGCGATGTCAATATAGGGACAGGTACCGGGACAGGTGTATATTCAGACAAGATAGCGAAAGCCTTGAATGATGCTGCCAATGACGACAACATCAAAGCCATCGTACTCAGAGTCAATTCTCCTGGAGGAATGGTCACGGCATCGGAAATCATGACCCATGCCGTTGCGAATGCCAGAGCGAAAAAACCTGTCATCGTGTCAATGAGCGATGTCGCCGCATCGGCAGGTTACGAGATATCCTGCAATGCCACCTGCATAGTTGCCGAGCCGACAACAATAACAGGCTCCATAGGTGTTTTTGCCACCCTTCCAGAATTGGGCGGAACGTTGCGTCGCTATCTCGGCATAACAACAGATACAGCAAAAACCAACACCAACAGTACTGCATTGAGTATCATGCGTCCCATTTCACCCAGAGCACTCGAACTAATGCAACGCAATGTGGAAGATTTCTACACCGTCTTCATCGGGCGTGTGGCAAAAGGAAGAGACCTTGACGTGGATTTTGTAGACAGCATAGCAAGGGGACGAGTCTGGACTGGTTTGGACGCTCTTGAATTGGGACTTGTAGACACTCTCGGTGGATTGGAGACCGCCATAGCCATAGCCGCAAGAGAGGCCAATATCAAAACCTACAGAGTTGTAGACTATCCTGTTAAAGAGACCCTGTGGGAGCAGATAATGAATATGCGTAAGAATTCATCAGGTACCCTTGCAATGACATCAGAAAATATTCCTACGAGACCCACAATACAGCCCTCCACTCCCCTTATGGGCGACGGTGTATGGATTGGCGGGAACGCAGTGATCGAGACGCTTACCAGAATCTGTGAAACCCAAGGACTTCAAGCCCGCGTAGAGTTTATCCTTATAACAGAATAGCGATATTAAAGATTATGTATAGCAGAACGAAGATAATCATTATTCTATTGTCGCTTGTTAATGCGGCAACATACTGCTATGCACAGTCCGACTACAACAATTCACGTCATTACACATTAGAGACAGCCACACGGAACTACAATGCCGTATGGGTTGCCAACGGAGACACCGTCACCATGTATGACAACAACGGCAATGCAATAAAATGTCTCGACGGTTATTATGTATCCTGCCAAGAAGTCACCCAAGACATTTGGGAATACTATATGCACAATAATCCTTCAAAGATTAAGGGTTCAATGCTGCCAGTGACAAACATCACTCGTGCGATGGCTGATTCTTTATGTGTGGAAATATCTAAGACAACAGGTCTTGAATGGCGGCTTCCGACACGCGAGGAATGGCTTTTCTTCTATCATGGAGGCATTGTCAGCGAAGGGTACATTTACAGTGGCAGCGACCATCCCGAATGGGTGGCCTGGTACAAAAAAAACAGCGGAGGCAAGTCTCATCCTGTAGAAGAAAAAATCGCCAATGAGTTAGGTCTGTTCGACATGCTTGGCAATGTGGCAGAGATGGTGACAGACGGTGACAATACCATTTTCATCGGTGGATGCTTTTTGGACCCCTCTCCAAAAAGAAATACAAATCACCTCTACACCACCCCACCGCCAGAAGCTTGCGGCCTAAGGCTTATATGTACCCATCCTATCATAATAGAGAAAGAAGAATAGAACACTCAAAATAACAAAATATAACATGAGTATTGACCAGAGAAAAGTAAATGTAGGCATCGTTCAGATGTCCTGTGGCTCAGACAAAGAGCAAAACATTGCACGCTACACTGAGAAAGTCCGCCAGCTTGCATCCGAAGGAGCCCAGATAATATGTCTTCAGGAGCTCTTTGCCTCATTATATTTCTGCGATGTTGAAGACTATCACAACTTCCGCTATGCAGAACCCATTCCCGACGGTCCGACGACACAGCATTTTATGGCGTTGGCAAAAGAGCTCGAAGTGGTGATTATCTGCTCAATGTTTGAGAAACGTGCCGAAGGGCTGTATCACAATACCACGGCCGTAATAGATGCCGACGGTAGTTATCTCGGCAAATATCGCAAAATGCATATTCCCGACGACCCAGGATACTACGAGAAATTCTATTTCACTCCCGGTGATTTGGGATACAAAGTGTTCCAAACTCGTTATGCACGTATCGGAGTATTGATATGTTGGGACCAATGGTATCCCGAAGCGTCACGTATCACCGCCCTTATGGGTGCCGAAATACTTTTCTATCCCACAGCCATTGGCTGGGCAACAGACCAAGATAAAGCAACCAACGACGAGCAATATCAGGCATGGCAGACTATACAACGCAGCCATGCCGTGGCTAACGGCGTTCCCGTAGTCAGCGTAAACCGTACAGGAAGAGAGGGTGATATGCAGTTTTGGGGCGGTTCTTTTGTCACCAATGCTTTTGGACGGCTATTGTGGCAAGCACCTCATCTTGAGGAATGCACCCATATCCAGGAGCTGGATCTTGCTGATAGCGACAAATACCGTCGTCACTGGCCATATCTGCGAGACCGCCGCATAGACAGTTACAGTCCAATTCTGAAAAGATATATTGATTAAGGAATTCGTTTTCGTTGTATAATTATTAAAGTCTGAAACAGTTTTCGTTGAAAATATCCGATATATGATAATAACACCTACTCCAAAAGACCGCGGATTTTACATGCCTGCCGAATGGGCCAAACATGAAGCCACATGGCTCAGTTACCCACATAACGAAGATTCTTGGCCAGGTAAGATAGAGACTATTTTCTCTTCATACAATCTTTTCATAAAGACCCTTACAGAAGTCGAGACAGTACATATAAATGTACTTGATGAAGAGATGGAGAAACGGGTCCGTCAGGCTCTTTACGATGCTGATGCTTTCATGGTAAATGTAGAATTTCATCGTTTCCCGACCAACGATGCCTGGTGTCGTGACCACGGCCCCGCCTTTCTGCTGAACAGCAAGGTGGCAGGCATGCGAGCCTTGGTAAACTGGGACCATAACGCATGGGGTGGCAAATACCCTTATGAATTAGACACACAGATACCAAAGCTTATAGCAAATCACACAGGCCTACCTATGTTTGAACCCCATATCGTTATGGAGGGTGGCTCTATAGATGTCAACGGCAAGGGCGACCTTCTAACGACGGAGTCGTGTCTGCTTAATCCAAACCGTAATCCCAACCTCACCAAGGAGAATATAGAGCAGCACCTGCGTGCATACTACGGCGTAGACAATATCATTTGGCTTGGTGACGGCATTGTCGGAGACGACACCGACGGTCATGTCGACGACCTGAGCCGTTTTGTCGCAGAAGACATAATCGTGACTGCTATCGAAGAAAACAAAAACGACGAGAACTACGAACCGTTGCAAGCAAATCTGAAAAGATTGAACTGTTGCCGTCTAAACAATGGCAAACAGCCCACCATCGTGGAACTTCCTATGCCGTCGCCAGTGATATGGGAAGAGCAACGACTGCCTGCATCATATGCAAATTTCTATATATGTAATGGATTAGTAATATTTCCTACCTATAAATGTGATAACGACACTCGTGCTGCCTATATTCTTGAGGAGTGTTTCCCGACACATGAGATAGTCGGCATCGATAGCACCGATATTATCTGGGGTCTTGGCAGCTTTCACTGCCTGAGTCAACAAATGCCAATGTAGCTGCCCTGTTATCACTCAGCATTTCTGCATTCTACAAGATCGTACTCCAATTCCGAAATACGCCGCTGAATTTTATTATTTTTATCTTCTAGCTCTTGTAAGAGAGAAACAAGTGAAGAATATATGTCATCCATAGATTTCGGAATTGAGATCTTATCAATTGACTCATTCTCAAGTTGGGCAATACGCAAGTTGGCTCTAATAAGCTGGTCCTTTAGTTGAGCAATTTGTTCGATTTGTGTTGTATCCGTAACAATAGTAGAGAGACGACATTCAACCAATTCATTCTCAAGACTAGCAACTTTCAAGTTTGCTCGTCTTATTCTTTCATTTAATTCATTAATCTCGCTGATCAATCCTGTCATCTCTTCATAATAAATATATTTTGAGAAATCAACATTTTGAGGCTTTTTGTGTCTTTGAGCCATCACGCTCGTCACCATAAGTCCTACAAAGAACAAAAAAAACAGTATTTTTCTAAACATATTAATAAAGTATCATTACGGTATCATAACTACACGGAAACCTGTGAAGCTGTCTCCTGTTTCCGGATATTGGCAACCACGGTTGGCGACACGACAACTATGAACATTATCCTGTCTGCTTCCGCCACGGCGGATACGAACCGCACCATTGTTAACACCTATTGGATTGACGGTTTGATTGCTTGGGTATCCCTCATAATCGAACCAGTCATAACACCATTCCCAAACATTTCCGCTCATGTCATATAGACCCAAAGCATTGGGACGTTTCTGTCCAACAGGATGTACTTCATTGTTGCTATTAGCACTATACCAACATACAATGTCAATCATATTGTTCCCTGCGAAAACAGCGTTGTCATTTTTTTTGCCACCCCTGGCAGCATATTCCCATTGTGCTTCGGTAGGCAGAGTAAAAGACATTCCAGTCTCTTCACTTAGACGACGGCAGAATTCCAAAGCCTCTTCCCAAGAGACATAATACATTGGATAATTATCTCCTATACCATAGAATCGAGCATAATCATAATCGCCATAGTGTTTATATTTTTGCTGGTATATGCTTGTACCCATAACTGCCTGCCAAAGGGCTTGTGTTACTTCAGTTGTGGCGATATAATAATCATCCAAGGTTACACGTCGCACATCAAACTCATCTTCATCACAGTCGTATTGTTCCGAGGTACATCCCATGAAGAAAGAGCCTCCTTCGACCTTAGCCATCTTAAAAGAGACACCATTGACGGTAAATGTTCTTGTATTGGATTGCGAATTATTTGCAGCTGGGCGATTGTTTGCCGGCTTGGACGGTTTTTTCGGCACAGCTATATTACTATTTTGAGCCATCACACCTGTCACCAACAAGCATACAAAGAATATGACAGCGAATAGTTTCTTATACATATGACTGTTTTTAATTATTTTCACAACATTTTTGTTATGCCATCTACGACATCAGCGAATTTCTTATTGCTATTCATATGGAACCATTCTCCATTGTAAGGAGCGTTATCTTTGAACTTGCCTACGAAATAAACATTCTCAATAGGATTCTTGAACTTGCCTTCAACAAACGCGTCATTTTCAAAAAATCCATCAAACGTAATTCCATTTACATATATAAGGGTACCTTTACCGTCACGTATACCCATTTTCATCCTACCATTATAAGTCTCTCTTCCATCCTTGTCATCCGGGGAATAACGCAACTCTCCATGACCATCCATGACACTGTCCAACGTGGCACGTCCATACCAGAGTCCATCAGGCACTTTCATACCTCTCACCCTAATATAATCTGAATTATCAGCATTAGGTGAATCAGGCCCTCCTTCAGATTTGCCACCAGAAACCAAAACAATTATCAGTACAATGGCCAATACTCCTAAAATTGAACCAATAATCAAGCCTTTATGTGATTTTTTATTTGGTTTTTCATTTGGTTTGTCCTTCGTTTCCTTATTTGGCTTTTCACTTGGTTTATTCTTTGGTTCTTTATTTGGTTTAGCAACTGGTTTATTGTTTGTTTTTTTCTTTTTATCCTTGCCTGGAATGGAGTTCTCCAACATCTCTGCGACAGATTCCTGAGGAACAGTGAATTTCAATTCTGTACTCTCTGAAACAGGTGCGGCGACTGATGGACTCCTAAACTCCGTAGACTCGGACACCGGTGTCCCCACTGACGGTTCCGAAAGGGCTTCCAAAAATTCTTTCACAGACTGATAGCGGTCCTTACGACGAAAAGCCATGGCTTTACGCACGACATCAATAGTATGCGGACTGACACCTACAGCATTCATATTCCTCTGCAAGAAGTCCTCGTCATTCATCAGTTCAGAAGCCGACAGGGGGCGTTTTCCCGTAAGCATTTTGAAGAGCGTCGCACCGAGAGCATAGATATCAAGAGTGGCAGGGAATGTACCATCCTGACGATAATCGGCCTGCTCTATAGGAGCATAACCCATAGTACCGAGACCGAGCGTGGTGCTGCTCTCCGGCTCACCGTTTTCATCGTACTGTTTCGACAATCCGAAATCAATTAAAACTATGCGTCCGTCATTGGTACACATAATATTACCCGGCTTCATATCAAGATGAAGCATCTGATGCTCATGCATATATTGCAAAGCCGAACCTATCTGTTTTATCGCTCCAAGTGCATCCTTTTCCATCATATATCCAAGACTGGTAATACGTTGGTCGAGGCTTTCTCCTTCCAGATACTCCATGACATAGTAGGTAGTATTGTTCTCGTCGAAGATAGAGAGCACTTTTACAATATTGGGGTGATTCAGATGGCTGAGATTTTCTGCTTCCTTACGGAATTTACGACGATAGTTTTGAACCATTGATATGTCGCTTCCTTCAACCCATGAGCCATCAGCACCGCGAGCGTTCATTTCGTTCATAAAGAACTCCTTGACAGCCACTTTTACGGTGGTCTTCAGAGAGCCCAAATCGCCTGCAATACTCATCTGAGTCGAAGCTCTGTAAGTCACACCGAAAGAGCCCTGTCCAAGGACTTTCTCTAATACATATTTCCCATTATAAAGCGTTGCACCGTATGGTAGAATATTTCCCATATTATAATATATTATTTATTAATTCGTTATATAATAATGTAAAAAAAAACGATGTGCAAAGTTACGACATTTTTTTCATGTAACAAGGAAATATGTGCGATATTTTCGAAAGCCAAAAATAAAGCATTAAAAAACTGTATTTTATAGCATATTATCACTTGTATGTACAATAGACGATAACATGCCAACAGTACGTTTTGCTTTTGTACTAAAAAGATTTATCATCGAAGCGTCACTCGTCGACGAGATTTGATAATTTTCGGGTAATCCACACCGCAAAAGGAACCGAGAGTGCAAAAGTGCAGACATCAGCGACGGCTTGTGCCATCTCCACGCCATGTAATCCAAAAAACAACGGCAATATCAATATCGCAGGAATAAAAAAGAGTCCCTGACGGCCTATTGAGAGCAAAGTAGAGCGAAATGGCATACGAATGTTTTGGAAAAGCATATTAGTGGCCGTGCCAAGCGTCACCAATGGAAAAACAATACATTGCCAACGCAATGCCCTGGAACCTATTTCTATCAACACAGGGTCTTCGTCACGGAAAATGGCAATAATCTGCGGAGCAAAAACAAAACCAACGAGGGACAAAACCACAAGCATCAATGTAGAGACACTGTAAGCAAAAAGGTACGACTGTTTGACACGGCGGTACTTGTGTGCACCATAGTTGAATCCACATACCGGTTGAAATCCCTGAATAAATCCCAAAATCAAAGAAAAAGCAAACATCGTGGTACGCGACACTATTGCAAATGCCGCCACAGACGACGCTTCCTGACCTGCAGGGGCATATTTTGAAGCAGCATAGTTGAGCATAATTGCCGCGGCACAATTGAAGGCCTGACGACAAAGAGAAGGAAGACCGCCGGCAACAATCTCCCTATAACATGCCAAAGAAGGCTTAAAGTTGCGGAAAGAGATATGTACAGACTCACCTCTTGTCGTTCCCCACAGCAGAAGACACCAAGCAAAAGTCTGGCTAATTGCTGTTGCAAGGGAGGCACCTGTAACTCCAAGGTCCAAAGTAAAAATCAACAAAGGATCCAGAGCAATATTCAACAAAGCACCGCTCACTATTCCAATCATTCCGAAACGGGCGTTACCCTGAAGGCGCAACTGATTGTTAAGGGTCAGCGCCGACATCATCAGAGGAGATGCAATCAATATGTAACGCAAGTAGTTGCAGGCATATGGTACTACATTGACAGGAGCACCCAGCAGCACTACAAGTTGAGGCAATAGCGGCAGACCTACTAATGCAGCAACGATACCAATAAAAAGAGGAGAGAAAAAACCGACTGCAGCCATAACGCCAGCATCTTCGTAACGACGAGCCCCAAGGGCACGCGAGATGTGATTGCCTGAGCCATGACCAAAAAAGAAGCCTATAGCCTGAATAAAAGTCATATAGGCGAAGGATATTCCGATACCTGCAGTGGCTTCTGTAGAGAGGTGCCCCACGAAAGCCGCATCAACAACATTATAGAGAGCCGTGACAACCATGCTGACCATAGATGGTATAGCCAGACGCAGAACCAGCTTTGGCACTGGTGTCTCTGTCATTTCTCTATATTTGCCGTCTAAATTCAAATCACACTCCAAGAACCATTAGTCCTATAAACCAACAGGACTTTATGACTGCTATTCCATTCTCCTCACATTCATTTTTACTTCGACTGGACGGAGTTATCCTCATAGCGTACGGAGCCGTCGTCGTGGGCATTTGTAGCACTGGAACCAATATGTGTCGTGCCACTGGAATTGAGCAAGGTAAGTGTGAGTGTCTTCTCCCTGCCATTACGGATAAAGGTGACAGGAACAGAATCTCCTGGATAGAACAGGCATACTTCCTCCATCATGGAAGAGTAAGAGTCCACATTACGTCCGTTGACAGCAATAAGAATATCGCCCTCCCTCATTCCTGCCTTATCGGCAGCACATTGCGGGATGACGCGTGCAATATACAAACCATGAGGGCTTTCCATACCTGCTCTCGTAGCAATATCGTTGGTTACCTCATAAACATTAACTCCAAGATAGCCACGCTGTACAACACCATACGTACGCAAATCATATGTAACCTTACGTGCTATATTAGAAGGTATTGCAAAAGAATAGCCCGTATAGTATCCATCTCCTGATGCTATAGCCGTATTGATACCTATAAGCTCACCGCGACCGTTGACAAGAGCTCCGCCGGAATTGCCGCTGTTCACGGCAGCATCAGTTTGGATGAAAGACTCTATAGTGCTTTCTATTCCAGGGTTCTGAATTATGTTCATATTGCGAGCTTTGGCAGAGATAATTCCTGCCGTCACAGTAGACGTAAGATTAAAAGGATTACCAATAGCAAGAACAGGCTCACCGATACGAGCCGAGTCCGAATTACCGAATGGAATTGTCTGTAAGTCATTAGCATCAATCTTAATAACGGCAAGATCTGTAGCAGGGTCTGTTCCTACAATATGTGCAGGCAGTTCCTTTCTGTTGTTGAGTGTCACCACTATCCGCTCTGCATCCTGGACGACATGGTTATTGGTGACGATATAGCCATCTGGAGAGATAATAACTCCAGAGCCGAAAGCCTGATAGCGTTGACGTTGAACGCCTCGGTCAATAATCATGCCAAAAAAAGTCTGGTATAGAGGCGTCAACTTGGTCATTTCCGTCTTGATATGTACAACAGCATCGATTGTCACAGCCGCCACGTCGGTGAAGTCCATTTGAGTAACTGTAACATTACGTTGAGGGGCAGGTTGGTTTTGGGGCTGAGCCGTGCATGCCTCTGTGACAAAAAACACAGAAACAAACACCATGAGTTTAAATGACTTTTTCATCTGTTTCAATTTTTTTGACTATATAAACAGAGAATATCATTATTTATTATGGCAAAACGAAATTTTATTTGTATTTTTGCATTTTGGTTTATACATCAAAACGGAGCAATATTATATATGAAAATCATCATAGTAGGAACCGCATATCCTTATCGTGGAGGGCTTTCCGCCTTCAACGAAAGGCTTGCATATGAATATCTCCACAACGGTCATGAGGTGGAAATCTACACATTCTCCCTACAATATCCGTCGTTTTTATTTCCCGGCAAGACACAGTACAGTGATGAACCTGCACCTAAGGGACTGACAATCCACCGACGTATAAATTCCATCAATCCTCTCAATTGGCTGAAAGTCGGGCGGGAGATTGCGAAGAAGCGTCCAGACATGATGATAACCAAATACTGGCTTCCGTTTATGGCACCGTGCCTCGGGACCATCGAGCGTCGTGTACGCTGCAACAAGCATACAAGAATCATTTCCATACTTGACAATATCATCCCTCATGAGCACCGTATTGGCGACCGTATTTTTTCACGTTATTTCGTACGCTCAACTGACGCATTCATAGCAATGTCACGTTCTGTACTTGAGGACTTGAACCAATTCAATACAACGAAACCACGCAAATTCTGTCCACATCCACTATATGACCATTATGGCGACCTCATCACAAAAGAGGAAGCCCGTAAAATCCTGAATTTAGAGCCCTCCGGCCATTATGTGCTCTTTTTTGGATTCATTCGAAAATACAAAGGGCTCGACCTGCTACTTGACGCCATCGCTGACGAACAGCTCAAACAACTTGGAATCAAACTCATAGTTGCGGGAGAATTCTATGGTGATCCAAAGCCTTATATGGAACAAATCGATCGACTTGGCATTGCCGACCGAGTTGTGTTGTGTACGGATTTTATACCCGACAGTCAAGTAAACCGCTATTTCCGAGCCTGCGACATTGTTGCGCAACCTTACAAGAGTGCCACTCAGAGTGGAGTGACACAGATAGCGTTCCATTTTGAGAAGCCCATGCTCGTCACCAATGTCGGAGGGCTATCAGAAATAGTGCCAAATGGAAAAATAGGGTATGTCGTGGAACCTGATGCCCATTTGATTGCCGATGCATTGGTCAAATATTATGATGAGCAACGTGAAGCATCCTTTACCGAAGGAGTAAAAGAAGAGAAACAGAAATATGGCTGGGATAAAATGACCGAGTCAATTGCAGAAATAATGAATTGAAAAAAAATACAAACCATGATAATCAGAAGCAAAGCACCATTGAGATTAGGACTTGCCGGCGGTGGAACGGACGTATCACCATACTCAGACCTCTATGGAGGGGCCATACTCAATGCCACTGTTGATATGTTTGCCTATACCACGATTGAACCCACCGATGATGGAAAAGTGGTCTTCCTTGCGCCTGACAAACATCTCCGTGAAGAATACAGCAACGCTACCGAGGTGGACACTGACGGATACTTCATACTTCACAAAGGAGTATACAACCGTATCGTCAGACAGTTCTCCCACACCCCACTCTCTCTGCGAATCGCCTCTTTTGTAGACGCTCCTGCAGGAAGTGGTATGGGCACATCGTCTACACTTGTTGTCAGTATTCTCGGTGCCTATGTCGAATGGCTTAAGCTGCCCCTTGGTGAATATGACATTGCACGTCTTGCCTATGAGATAGAACGTATTGACCTTGGACTTGCCGGTGGTAAGCAAGATCAATATGCCGCCACTTTCGGAGGATTCAACTTTATGGAATTCAAAGAAGACAATGTCATAGTCAATCCTCTGAGAGTACGTCCACGTTACCAAGACGAATTATGCCATAATCTGTTGCTCTATTATACAGACACCAGCCACGTCAGTGCTGACATTATCAAAGAGCAGCAGCAAAATGTCAAAGCAAAAAAAAGCAACAGCATTGAATCTATGCACAAGCTCAAAGAGCAAGCCGTTCAGATGAAAGAGGTCCTTCTTAAAGGAGACATTGACCGTATCGGTGAAATTCTTGATTTTGGATGGCAGCACAAAAAACAAATGGCAAAGAGCATCACCAATCCCAGAATTGATGCCATCTATAACGCAGCCAGAGAAGCGGGTGCAAGTGGAGGAAAAATCAGTGGGGCCGGTGGCGGTGGTTTCATGTTTTTCTACTGTCCCGGACTGACACGCCACTGTGTTGCCGATGCCCTGCAGCAATTCGGCGGCACGGTGCGTCGTTATGAATTCACCAACGAAGGGCTCAAAACCTGGACAATGAATTAAGTAAAGGTTAAAGGTTACAGAATATTGCTAATAATCAACGATATAAACATTTCATTATTACACTTTTTTAATCGTCGCCAAATATCGAAAAAATGTCAAAACTATAACGTCAAGTTTTTTCTCTACAAATAAACAATTCAACAAATAATAATCATATGTCACCACGCATATCACAATCCATATCACAAAGCATCGCTGCAAAACAAGCAATTCTTGACAATGCTGATTTCCTTTCACGTATAGAACAAGCTGCCGACATGATTATTGATTCACTGAAGTCCGGCGGTAAAATACATTTTTGTGGGAATGGTGGCAGTGCTGCCGACGCACAGCATCTGGCGGCAGAACTCAGCGGTAGGTTTTACTACGATCGTCCCCCATTGAACGCCGAAGCCTTACATTGCAACACCTCCTATCTCACTGCCGTGGGCAACGACTATGGATATGATTACATCTTCGCCCGTTTGCTGCGTGGTGCCGCCAAGAAAGGTGATGTCCTAATTGGCATTAGCACTTCCGGCAATTCAAAGAATATCCTCAAGGCATATGATGTGTGCAAAGAAAATGGAATCAGTATAATATCTCTGACAGGTGAGACCGGAGGTGCAATGAAAGACTATTCCGACATACTGCTCAATGTCCCATCAACAGACACCCCTCGCATTCAGGAGAGCCATATCATGATTGGACACATCATCTGTGAACTCGTGGAATCAGCGATGTTCCCGAAAACAATATAACGAAACTTTACCATGGAAGCGATCATCCTTGCTGGAGGATTAGGAATCCGGTTACGTAGCGTTGTCAGCGATGTGCCAAAGCCCATGGCTCCTATCAATGGGCGGCCGTTCCTCGAAATACTATTAGACCATATGGGGAAATACAATTTTGAGCATATTGTCCTCTCTACAGGATATATGTATGAGAAAATCGAACAGCATTTCGGCGAGAACTATAAAGGTATTAAAATCTCATACGCCATTGAAGAAAGCCCTCTTGGAACAGGGGGAGGAATTCTAAATGCTTTTTCCAAATGTAACGAAGATGATGTTGTTGTCCTGAATGGCGACACCCTCTTCGAGATAGACTACGATACACTTGCAGTCTTTTACAGAACTCATCCGACACGCCTCGCCGTTGTATTACGGCAAGTGAGTGACACATCCCGTTACGGAGCTGTCACCACTGACTGTTGTGACTGTATTAGCAGATTCTCCGAAAAAGATGCATCCCACGGTGCCGGCAGCATCAATGGCGGAATCTACATGATGAACCGTTCTTTATTTAAGGGGTTCAACATTGGAGAGAAGTTCTCTTTTGAGAAAGACATTATGCAAAAACGATTTACAGAGGAGAAGTTCTACGCTTATGTTTCCGGGGATTTCTTCATAGATATCGGAATTCCAGAAGACTATGAACGTCTAAACGACTTAGTAAGATAATTCTTTTATTTTGCGATTCTCACACGCGGGTCCAACACTCCATACAATATATCTGTCAAAATATTAATCACCACGAGAAGGATACAGATAAACAGTATCGAGCCCATGACTACCGGAAAGTCATATTTTTCCAGACCATCAACAATTACCACACCCATACCTTTCCAGTCGAAAACATACTCCACAAACACCGCGCCTGCAAGCAGTCCGGCAAGCCAACCGGAAACCGAAGTCACTATTGGATTGAGGGCATTCCTCAAAGCATGACGGAATATCAAACGACCATGCGACATCCCTTTGGCCCGTGCCGTACGTATATAATCTTGCGACATTGCGTCAATCATAGAACTTTTGGTCAATTCTACCAATACCGCCAGAGGTCGTATTCCCAATGTCAAAGCCGGCAGAATCAGATTTTTCAAATCCAAGTACTCCCCACTTCCGTAATCATCGACGGTATACAAATTTCCAAACATATTCAGATGGGTAACATCTGAGAGAACAAATGCAAATAACCACGCAATAAGAATGGCGGCAAAAAAAGACGGCAACGACATACCCAAAGTCGACAGGAATAATGCCAAACGGTCAATCCATGTTCCTTTATGGAGAGCTGACAGGATGCCTATCAGAACGCCGACTACCATTGCAAACAGCATAGACGTCAAAGCCAGAACAGCAGTTTGAGGGAATGCAGTGAGTATCACGTCAGACACTTTTCGTTTCGTTTGGTATGAACGTCGTAGATAGGGAGCCTTCGCCACAACAGAGACCGAACCGACGCTAAACAAGGTGGCATAAGGCTCATATTTTTCCGGGTCGAGATAATAATAGCTGCCTCTATTTCTATTATTATGAAAGGATATCGGAGCCAGGTCATTCAGATATGATATGTATTGCTGACCTATGGGGCGATCCCGTCCCAAATCCTTGTTGATAATTTCAATACTTTCAGCATCGGCACGCTGGCCAAGCATCATTCTCGCAGGATCACCTGGCAGAATATTGAAAAGAAAAAAGACAAGAGTGACGACCCCGAGAATGACGAGGAACCCATAAAACAGCCTTTTCCCAATATATTGAAGCACCTTTCGCGAAAATATTTCAATAATAATAGTTTATCTCAAGCCGTGAACCACGGATTTTTTAGCCACAAAATCCTTCAAATAATAGGGCTCAAAATACGCCACGTCCTCCACCTCTCCTTTTTCGAGCTTTTTCATTGCTATTGTGGCCATTCCACAAGCATCTATCTGGAAGTCATCAGCATAACGGGCATTAGGATGCTGCTCGAGTATAGGCTTCGTCTTCTCCGCTCCATCACCAATAAACGTAACCAATCCTCTATCCAGAAAAGAATCATAAATACCTGGTTCGACAACCTCTGCTGCAGTATCACGAACCTGTTTTTCACGACAAAACAAAGCAGTATAGCATTCCATTCTACGTGCATCAATCATAGGACACACCAGTCCGTCATAGTCCGGATTCTGTAAGAAATACAGATTAGCCATATTCTGCAATGTCGGCACAGACAATAAAGGAACGCCAAGAGCATAGCAGAGTCCCTTGGCACTGCTTACACCGATACGGAGGCCTGTATAGGAGCCCGGACCTGAAGAGACGCATACAGCGTCAATATCTTTAATCTTCAAAGAAGAACGTTCCACAACCTCATTAATAAATACAGCGAGTTTGGACGAATGTGCATTTGGTTCGTCACTTCTGACATATGCCAACACCACTCCGTCGCGAAACATAGCGACTGAACACACCTGCGTTGCCGTTTCAAGTAATAGTATAGTCATTCCCCGTACCAAAAACTATATAGTTTGCAATTCCTCTTAATATACTTCTTCATTTCCTGCTTAGAAATCACTACTTCTATGCACGGAAGGGACAATATTCCATCCGAAGAAAACGAAAAGAAAATCTCATCCTTTTTTATATCGAAGTTCGTATATTCATATATGTCTTCAGGAAAAATAAAATCCAAATGTCCAATATCCTTTTTTTGGGCTTCTATGGAATCCCTCAGCATCTGCACTACAGCCAGTTCTGTCTTCTTGTCCGCCTTTAAAAAGTCTTTTACACGAAGCTGTTTTCCTGTATTGGCATCAAAAACAAACGATACAAATTCACGCAAAGTGCTGTCAAAAAAAAACAATTCCTTACGTACTGTATACTGAACGAAGTCTTTACCAACAAAATGTCCATGAGAAGAAATATCAATATCCCATTTGAACATATCACGAACATCTTCTCCATAAGACATTATATCATACCCTGCATACATATTCATATTTCCTTGTACATATCTGTCCATTGCTTTAGCAAGGTAATTGTCTCCTTCAACATAAGGAAATCCAAGAGAATACATCATAACTGAATCTCGAATAGTAGAGATTACAGCCTCCATTGCATTCTCCTGTCCATCCCAAACAGGCAAGGTTATTGTGATATCATAAGCTATACCAATACCAAGAGACTGATATTGTTCTCCCTGCGGCTTTCTAAAACCCTCTTCATGATAAGTCTTCAACATGAACGGTTCCATCGTCTGAGCTGACAGAACCATGACAAAAGCAAGCAACAATATTAATACCGCGAGTCTCTTCATTAATTATCTCATGTCAATAACTTCGACATTCGGATATTTGTTGCCCGGGAAAACAAAATCAGCATCACTGACTTTTACCCCTGATTTGAAATTGCTGACAATATACTCTCCACAGCTTCCGTCATAGTTATGCATTTCCATACGCTGCAACACACCGGTATTGGCATTCACTATAACTCTAATCTTGTAATAGCTCTTTCCTTTCTTTGGCGTAAGATCTATTATGGCGTTCCCGTTTGCCTCTTGACGGATAAATTTAACCTTAAAATTCTTGTTGTAATTCGACAGAATCGCTGCCGGATTCATCAAATCATCCTCAGATTCACTCATTTTATTTACCGTCACCTCATTCACTTCCTTATTTAGATGCCATGTAGCATTGCCGTCGCAATAAATAATATTGTCACCAAAAGAAACGCGATAACGTCCTCTGCTGTAAAGCACATCTGCTTTCTGACGTGCCGTTTCTCTCTTCTCCGCGTTTTTGTTTATCATCGTCACAGTGAATGACACACCCTCTCCTGCAAATTTTTGGGCTGCTTTCGTAAGGATCTGCTCCGCGTTTTTGTCCACCGCTCCATTGGCAGTGTGAGTTATCTGAGCGCTTGCCGTCACACATACAGCAATCATTATGAGTGTCAAAAACAGTTTCTTCATGATTCTCATTTTTTTTAATAACGCCGTTTCGTCAACAATATTGCACTTTGTTTTCTAATGGAGGTTCACTCCAATAATGTGCATGAATTCTTCGCGAGTCTTTGAATTATTAAGGAATGCACCCGTAAAGTCAGATGTCGTCGTTACAGAGTTCTGTTTTTGCACTCCACGCATCGACATACACATATGCTGGGCCTCTATGACTACCGCCACACCAAGAGGCTGTAATGTGTTCTGGATACAATCCTTTATCTGCTTTGTCAGTCTCTCCTGAACCTGCAAACGGCGTGCATATGCGTCAACGACACGAGGAATCTTGGACAGACCTACAATTGTGCCATTGGGGATATACGCCACATGTGCTTTCCCTACAAAAGGCACCATATGATGTTCACATAGCGAGTAGAGTTCTATATCTTTAACGACGACCATCTGCTTGTAGTCTTCATG
The DNA here is from genome assembly GCA_017613375.1 of Bacteroidales bacterium. GTDB lineage: Bacteria > Bacteroidota > Bacteroidia > Bacteroidales > P3 > Colimorpha. Next base: position 26,866 of record JAGADZ010000042.1, read on the forward strand.
GAATATGGCAGAACGCAGAATCTCCTCTGGGTCAAGATCGTATCCGAAAGTAAAATAAAGCATCGCTTTAGCAATACGTTCCGGACTTTTTAATAGTCCTTCGCGGTCAGGGTCTTCTCCCAAAAGGCGTATTATCTCTTTATAATGCTGTGCCAGTTCTTCGACACACTGTTCATCATATTTGTCTACTTTAAGATAACCTTTTTCCATTTATGATTGTTATTAAATTTCCTAATTATACAAGACAAATAGGTCTAATAAGACTTATAGGTCCATTTGCACCGCTCATATTCTTTCCACTTGCAGCAGGAGACCCTTGAGGTATTCACCTTCGGGATGATATACTGATATCGGATGGTCCATGGCATGCGGCAGTTGGCGCACTATGCGAACTGACTTATGAGCATTTGCCGCAGCGGTAAAAACCATCGTCTGAAAGTCTTCTTTCGAGACAGCCTGGCTACAGCTAAACGTCATAAGAAGGCCTCCCTCCTTTATTTTTTCCATTGCACGCTGGTTAATACTTCTATAACCTTTCAGTCCCTGCTGAAGAGAGCGATGGTTTTTAGCAAAGGCTGGAGGATCAAGAATAATCAAGTCAAAATCGCCGTCAATAGTGTCCATATACTTCATGACATCAGCGGTAACGCCCTTATGACATGCACCTTCTCCAAAATTCAGCCTCACATTCTCTTCACATAGTTCTATTGCCTTACGAGAGATGTCAACAGACTCTACATAATTTGCTCCGCCTCGCAATGCACTGAGCGAGAAACCGCCTGTATAGCCGAAACAATTCAGCACTCTGCGACCCATGGACAGTTTCTCGACAAGGGCACGGTTTTCACGTTGATCTATAAAGAATCCCGTCTTTTGTCCCTCAAAGAAATCTATGACGAGTTTGTTTCCATGTTCACAGATTTCCCATTTCTCAGGTTCAATACCCCATATGAAACAATCCGTCGCACCTCCTGGGACTGTGGAAGAGCTCTTGTCGAAGACGGCCTTGATGCCATACTTGGACAACAGTTCGACGAACAATTCAACAAACGTGTGGAATTCTCTATGAATTCCAACACTGTGAGCCTGCATTACAAGAACACCGTTGTACCAATCGCACACCAAGCCCGGCATGTTGTCCCCTTCGGCATGAACAAGGCGGAATACGTTTGTATTCTCTTTGTCAAAAAAGCCAAGACGTTCTCGATATTCAATTGCAGACTTCAACCGACGACGAAAAAAATCACGGTCAATATCTCTTTCGTCAAAAGACAACACCTTACAGATAATACTGTCAGACTGAAAATGGCCTGTTGCCATCCATCGACCATCACAGGAGAGCACGTCGACAAGGTCGCCCTCTCCCGGTTCTCCGACTTTACGAGTCACAGCACCGGAAAAAATCCACGGATGACGACGCAGAAGAGCCTTCTCCTTTCCTTTTCCCAATATCAGCTGTGGACGTGTCATTTCTTAAGCTCAAGAATGGTTTGCTTCGGATTGTCAGACTTGAACACGGCATTACCAGCCACAAGGACATCAGCACCGGCCTCATACAGCAGAGGTGCATTTGTTGTATTAACGCCACCATCCACTTCTATGAGGCACTGCGAATTCTTACGGTTACAGAGGGCTCTGAGCTGACGTACTTTGTCGTATGTATTCTCAATGAATTTCTGTCCTCCAAAACCGGGATTTACAGACATTAACAGCACCATGTCGCATATTTGGACAGCATCCTCAAGCAGAGCTACAGGAGTGTGCGGGTTTAGCACAACACCACATTTCATCCCCGCATCCTTTATAGCATGAAGTGTACGGTCGAGATGAGTGCAAGCCTCATAATGAACCGTCAGTATATCCGCTCCTGCTTCGCGAAAATCAGAAACATAACGTCCCGGATCCATTATCATTAGATGAACATCCAAAGGTTTCCGAGCATGTTTTTTTATATGTTTTATCACTGGTTGTCCAAAAGAGATGTTGGGAACAAAAATGCCGTCCATAACATCAACATGCAGCCAGTCGCAAGCACTTTCATTAAGCATTTCGATATCGCGCTGCAAGTTGCCGAAATCAGCCGAGAGTAATGAAGGGGAAACAAGTTTCATATTTGTATGATATGTTTGTTATTGATATGGTAATCTGTCTTAAAATACCGTTACAGTTTTAGTTTTTCGAAATTTCGGCCATAGACACCTTGTGTCTTTGACACTGAAACAAATGCATTTTCATCAAGACGGTGAATTATCTGCATCACATTAGGCTTATCGGTCTTGTGAGCCATAACCATAAGAACCTTCTGTGGCTGATGGCTATATCCGCCTTCACCATCAAGGAGAGTGACTCCACGGCCTATCTCCTTGGTTATAGCATCGCCTATTTCCTTGTTCTTTGTCGAGAAAACAAGAATCTGGTAAGACTGCTTGTTGCCGTCCAGCACCATATCAAGAACATATGTCATTGTCACCATTGTCACGTAGCCGAAAACCACATTCTCGAGATGTGCTGAGACAAAATACGAACTGCCAATAATGAAAATGTCCAGATACATAATCACCTTTCCTGGTGACACATTGTAGTATTTCGAAACAATCAACGCTATGATATCCGTACCACCGCTGTTACCTCCCATAGAGAACGTCAGTCCTATTCCACCTCCGCACAGTGCTCCACCTATGATGGCACACATGAAGCCTCCAAACTGAGACACATCAAAGGGACGTCCGTCGACGCCCACTTTAAGAACCTGCTGCCATAAAATAAAAAACAGAGAGCTCATCACAATGCCATATATCGTGTTCGCACCGAATTTAGAGCCGAGGACCTTGAACCCTATAATTAACAATATTCCATTTATGATGAAATTGATGACACCTATCGGCAATGGAACGCCAAGTGCAATATTAAGCACTGACGAAATACCACTTACACCTCCACCCACAATCTTAGCGGGCAGCATAAATGCAGACCATGCGAATGTATACATGGCTATTCCCATAGTGATAACCACATATGACAGTATCAACTTTGATTTTTCTTTGAAAATATGCATTATTTCAATCTTAACGTTAACATTAAACAATGACTCTTTTCACAACTCAGGCATAATTTCTCGCACCAAATATTGACGAGCCCACACGTACCAATGTGGCACCCTCTTCCACTGCAATTTCATAGTCTCCACTCATACCCATTGATAGCTCGCAGAATTTCTCATCCTTAGCGAAATAGTCTTTCTTGATATCATCGAAGATGCATTTAAGATGTTTGAAATCACCTCGTACCAAGTCAACATCATCGGTATTCGTTGCCATTCCCATAACGCCTGCTATCCGCACATGGCTCATTGATTTGTATTCCTCCGATTCCAACAATTCCCGAGCTTCATCTTCATACATGCCAAACTTCGTCTCCTCTTTCGCCACATGGAACTGAAGCAAACAGTCCACGACTCTATTGTTTTTTGCAGCCTCTTTTTCGACGACCCGCAACAACTGAAGAGAATCTATACTATGTATCAGTGTAACAAACGGGACAATATATTTGACTTTATTAGTCTGCAGATGCCCGATAAAATGCCATTTGATATCCTTTGGCAGCAATTCATGCTTGTCGCGCATCTCCAAAGCCTTGTTTTCACCAAAGAGACGTTGCCCGCAATCGTAAGCCTCCTGCAACATCTCCACAGGCTTGGTTTTCGATACGGCTATCAACCTCACTGAATCAGGCAATGTAGCACGTACCTTTTGCAAATTATCACTTATAGACATGTCTTTTTAGATAATATTTATATTTAACGAAGAGAAGACATTATTATTTTCTTTCAAACAATATTTTTTTTCTCATATCGTTTCAAACATAAAACAACAGCCGCCGCCATGATAGTATGCATAGCCGAAAAGCCATCTGTAGCCCGTGACATTGCCAAAGTCCTTGGTGCCAACAATTCCAAAGAAGGATATATAGAAGGCAACGGATATCAAGTCACCTGGACTTTCGGACATTTATGCACTCTAAAAGAGCCCCATGACTATTCTCCATGGTGGAAGAGTTGGGATATCGAATCTTTGCCCATCATCCCCGAACGCTTTGGTATAAAACTGATAGACAACCAATCATACCAGAAACAATTCGGCATAATTGAGAAACTGATGCAGAATGCCGATTCCATCATCAATTGCGGTGATGCCGGACAAGAGGGAGAATTGATACAGCGATGGGTAATGCAGAAAGCACGTGCCAAATGTCCTGTACAGCGGCTCTGGATATCATCACTGACCGAGGAATCCATACGTCAGGGCTTCAACAGCCTTAAGCCACAATCCGATTACAACCCCCTGTATCAAGCAGGTTTATGCCGCGCCATAGGAGATTGGCTATTAGGAATCAATGCCACACGGTTATACACCATAAAATACCGCACAGAACGTGGACAAGTGCTGAGCATCGGGCGTGTACAGACACCGACCCTCGCACTTATTGTCAACCGCCAACTCGAAATACAGAATTTCAAGCCAGAGCAATACTGGGTATTGTCGACATATTACCGCGACACTCTTTTTTCTCTACAGTGCAATGAAGACAAATCCGATGACATTGTTGACAGCACAAAGGAAAACGAAGATGAAAAAAACGGTGACACTTTAAAAAGCAGAAACAGAATCCAAACCCAGGAAGAAGGACAAAAAGCATTAGAATCCATAAAAGACCGGCCCTTTGAGGTGACCGCCGTAACCAAGAAAAACGGGAACGAGGCTCCTCCGCGACTTTTCGACTTGACCTCTTTGCAGGTTGAATGCAACAAAAAATACAGTTTCTCTGCCGACGAGACACTAAAATACATACAAAGTCTATACGAAAAGAAACTGACCACCTATCCTCGTGTCGACACCACCTTTCTGCCAGATGACATATATCCCAAATGTCCGGAAATTCTGAAAGGGCTTCTTCCCTATGCCAATCTCACAGCGCCATTGCTTGAGAAGAGACTTCCAAAAAGCAAGAAAGTCTTTGACTCGTCAAAAGTCACCGACCACCACGCCATAATACCCACAGGTGTAAATCCTTCAGGAGGAGACCTAACCATAAATGAAAAGAAGGTTTTCGACCTCGTAACACGTCATTTTATCGCTGTCTTTTATCCTGATTGCAAAGTCGCCACCACAACAGTGACCGGGAAGGTTGAAGTTCTTGAAGACAACGAGTCTGCGAAGAAAGAAAAAGGAAAGCAGAAACTGACATTCAAGGCCACCGGGAAACAGATTGTTCATCCAGGGTGGCGTCAATGCTTCAGCCAATGGGTTCTTGAGAATGACATCTGGCAGCAAGTCAAAAAAATATCCAATGAAACAGAGGATAAAGAAAGCGGTGAAAATGAGAGCAAAAGTCAAACGCTCCCTTCGTTTACCAAGGGTGAGCAAGGACCACACACTCCAACATTGAGCGAGAAATGGACATCGCCTCCAAAACCTTATACAGAAGCGACACTGCTTAGGGCTATGGAAACGGCAGGACGTTTCGTCAATGATGACGAATTACGTGATGCCCTTAAAGAAAACGGAATAGGACGTCCTTCCACACGTGCCGCTATTATAGAGACACTTTTCAAAAGAGGTTATATACGAAAAAACCGCAAATCTCTCATTGCCACAGAGACAGGAATAAATATCATCAATTTGATAAAGAATGAATTATTAAAAAGTGCCGAATTGACAGGACAATGGGAGAAAAAGCTTCGCCAGATTGAAGCCTGTCAGTATGATGCCAACCAATTCATTCAAGAATTGAAAGAGATGGTGACAGAGATTGTGAATAGTACAAGAGTATAAGAATGATTATAATATCCCGTTCAACCTCATCAAAAGGTGTCCGACGGTGATGATTTGAGCCTTATTATCGAAAAAAAAACGCTATATCATTCTTAGATAGTTCACTTCGCGTTGTGTAAGTTCGCGGTAGCGACCTCGTGGGAGATCTTTCTTGGTGAGGCCTGCAAAAGCCACACGGTCAAGCTTGACAACCTCGTAACCGAGGTGTTCAAAAATACGACGTACAATGCGGTTACGGCCAGAATGGAGAGCAACACCCACTATTTTTCGTCTCGTGTCCTCATTCTGGAACTGGACATCATCCACCTTTATAGGGCCGTCCTCAAGTTCCAAGCCGTCCAAAATACGTCCCCTATCTGTATGGGAAAGTTCCCTATCCAATTCAACATGATAAATCTTGTATATATTTGATGATGGATGTGTCAGTTTCTTTGCCAGTTCACCGTCGTTGGTGAAAAGTAACAATCCTGTGGTATCCCTGTCCAGTCTTCCCACCGGATAGATGCGTTCCTTGCAGCATCCCTCCATAAGCATCATCACTGTACGACGTTCCTCAGGGTCATCCATTGTGGTGATAAATCCACGTGGCTTATTCAACAGGAAATATCTCTTAGGTTCGCTCATCAATTCTTTACCCGCATAACAGACCACATCGCCCGCCTGAACTTTATATCCAAGGGTGGTGACAACTTCACCGTTGACAGTGATTGCACCTGCCTGGATAAGTAAATCCGCCTCACGACGAGAGCATACACCAGCATTGGAAATATATTTATTCAGTCGTGTGGTATCTCCATATTTAGGTTCTGGGGGAGTCTGACGCTTACGGCGCCGTTCTATCTTATTCGATATCAAATTTTCTGTTCCTTTCAATGTCAGGAATGATTTTTTGTAACGTTTATCATTGGTCGGATATACAATTCTCTTCTTTGACTTCGGGTTATGATTCTGTCTGCGTTGTGGCTCATAACCCTCAGAATCTCCATAACTTCTTCTTTCCGGCAGATTCGCCTGCTCATTCCTTTCCAACGAACCTTCTCGGTAATAATCCGGTGTTGTGTGGAATTTAGATTCTCTTTTGATACGCGGTCGGCGTTGTCTGCCTTCGTCAGGTGTTTGATTTTCCATTGTCATAATTTTAGTTTTAATAGTTATAATGTAATACATATGGGCCTTTGTTTTCCAAGGCTTGTGTATCCAATACTGTGGCCACCTCTTTGGCCATCAATAAGAAAATTTGCAAATCGTTATCCATTAACCACTTTATAGCATCACCATCCTCCCGGCAAGCCAAAGCGAACATCAGGTTGCATTGGTGCGTGGCTTTGGCTATCCATTGTCTCGCTTTCTCCTCTCCATCGATGGCATTGGATAGTATGGCCAACCACTGGTAGTTATGCATGAAGAGCCATTTCATCGCATCAATGTCTCCACGGATGGCATTGGAGAAAGCCGCCAGTTCTGGATAACCATTTTCCAAGAGCCATTTAAAGAAATCCTTGCGTCCCGAAATACTCTTCAGCAACACAAGCAATATCTTTATGTCATATTTTTCCAAGCCCATTCAGTGAAGGTGTTGACGGTGATATGAGTCAAGGATATGTTTATCTGATTTTTGCATTCAGTTTTGTCTCAAAACCATTCTGCAATTTATTCATTACTGATTCTATCTGTTTATCTGTCAAGGTTTTTTCCTTATCCTGCAAAATAAAACTGACAGCATAAGACTTATACCCGTCGGCGATGCCCTTGCCTTTGTAAACATCAAAGAGAGAAACCTCTTTCAGCAATTTTTTCTCTGTAGACCTTGCCACTTCCTCAATCTCAGCAAACGTAACTTTATTCTCCAGCACCAAAGCCAAATCACGCCGTACCTCTGGGAATTTAGGTATCTCCGAATATGTGACATCCTTGGTCGGCAGAGATTTTATGAGCAAATCCCAGTTAATATCGGCATAGTAGACATCTTGTTTGCAGTCCATGCGTATCAACGTCTCTTTTGATATTTTTCCGACAACGGCAAGTTGTTTTTGACTATCTTTGAAACGATAGGCAAGACCCTCTGCGAGGAAATGTTCTCCAGCAGGCACCGTCTGCAGACGGCCCATAGGCAGTCGCAACCGACGCAAGATATTTACCAGATGTTCTTTTGCATCATAGAAATCAACTTTCTCGCTCTTACCACGCCAACTTTCAACATGTTTGTCACCTGTCATGAATAATGTGAGGTGTTGCGTTTCCGTGTACCGTTTAGTGACGTCGTTATATGTGACATTAGCATCAGTACTTTCAATTTTATCACTGTTTTTCGCATAACTACGTCCAAACTCATAAATCTTCTGGTTGAAGATTTTATGATTCATATTATACACTATGCATTCAAGGCCGTTGTACAGAAGAGTCTGACGCATCACATTCAATTCCTTGGACAATGGATTCAATATACATACCGATTGAGAAGCCGGGAAATCTTCATTATCCTCGTAGTATGCGCTCTTGGTAAGAGAATTGTTCATTATTTCATTGAATCCGTTGTAGGACAGATAGTCTGACGCGATATTCTTTATTTTCTGCGGATTCGGTTTTATGCCATAAGAGAGACAACTGTTAAGACGCTCATCAAATGTAATGTTATTGTAACCATAAATACGCATGATTTCCTCAACGACATCACATTCTCTATAAACATCAACCTTACACGTAGGAATACGGAGCGACATTCCCTCTCTGTCTTCACGTACTATATCGATATCAAGAGACTGTAAAGCAGTACGGATTGCCGGCAAAGGAATCTCCTTGCCTATCAAATCAGCTATACGTCTAAAATTAATTTCAACCTCGGCTTTCTGTATAGGTTCTGGATAGATGTCCACGATGTCACCACAAATCTCACCTCCGGCAAGAAGCTTAACAAGATATGCAGCCCTGCGGACGGCCCATTCCGTTATATTAGGATCACATCCACGTTCATACCTGAACGAAGCATCCGTCTTCAGTCCCTGACGCTTGGAGGTCTTACGAATACTGACCGGGTTGAAATAGGCACTCTCTATGAAGATGTTGCGAGTTTCCATTGTAACACCTGATTTCTCGCCTCCAAACACACCGGCGATACACATACCCTCTTTCTCGTTACAAATCATCAAGTCCCTACCGTCAAGCTTACGCTCCACTCCGTCAAGGGTGACAAAAGGAGTGTCCTGAGGCAACCTGCGGACTATCACATGATTTCCCTCAATCTTGTCAGCATCGAATGCATGAAGAGGCTGGCCAACCTCCATGAGGATAAAATTGGTAATGTCGACAATATTGTTTATAGGTCGCAATCCGACAGTGCGGAGTTTATCTTTCAGCCAGTCGGGCGATTCCTGTACATTGACATTCTTTATTGTCAATCCGCTGTAGCGAGGACATAATTCAGGTTCTTCGACTGTTACTTTTACCGCTTGCGATGGCGACACACCGCTTTTTGTGTTAACCGTCAACGTTGTGTCAATCTCAGGCCATTTTATTGAAAGGTTCTCACCGTTTCTTGTATTCAATACAGCCACAATATCTCTGGCGACACCGATATGCGACGTAGCGTCGCTTCTGTTGGCTGTGATGGCCACCTCAAGTGTGTAATCGTCCTTGACACCGAAATACTCACGTGCGGGCATTCCCACAGGTGCGTCGTCGGGGAGCACCATAATTCCGTCGTGGCTGTTGCCGAGTTGTAATTCATCTTCGGCACATAACATTCCCTCGCTGACAGCTCCGCGCAATTTACCCTTCTTTATCTCGTAAAACTCAGTTTCCGAGGTCCATATCTTGGTACCGATAGTAGCACAGACCACTTTCTGTCCGGCAGCGACATTCGGAGCGCCACATACAATATTCAGAGGTCTCTCGCCTCCGATGTCCACTGTCGTCAGATGCAGATGGTCTGAATCCGGATGCGGTTCACATGTAAGCACTTGCGCTATTACAACATGTTCCAATCCACCCTTTATCGTCTCCACTTTCTCTACACCTTCAATCTCCAATCCTGAAAAAGTCAGCAGGTCGTCAAGTTCCTGCGGTGTCGCAGAAGTGTCGACATAATCTTTCAACCAGTTATATGAAACTTTCATAATCTATATTATTATTGTTTATTTTCAATTCTCATCACTCCCCGTGCCCTATAGCTATAAGTGTCGTTCATCTTGAAATAGCATCTTACGCCGTCAGGTCCACATGCGTTACAATGCGATTCCGAACAAGGAGTGGAAGTCCAGTAGAACGTACCGTTCTCAAGGAATAGCGGTAGCTTTTTGTCACGAAGAGTGTTATTTATCAGAGATCTGTATTTCCTCAACAAAATCATTTCCTCTTTTGTAGGCAAGGTCCATTTTGTACCATTTACTGTTTGCAGATTCGAAGCCCATACAACGGCGGAATCAGCATTCAAAGCAACAGCCTCGTCCAGTGACAATATCATTGTCGGATGACCTTCACTGTTGACAGAGACAACAATACCCTTAATGTCTCCGTCCTTATACAAATCACCCGCTCTCTGTTCTCCGCTGCATCCCGTAAAAAAAAGCGACACAACAAAAAGCAGCAATGTCCTATTACAAATCAGTTTTTTCAACCTCATGATTCACCGTATCTATCTCTGTTATTATTTCCTGTTCTTTTTTCTCATATAATTTGTAGCTGCGAGTCGGGATATCTGTGTCTGAATATCCGCCACGGGCAACCTGTCGCGAATCCATTCCATAATGTGTAAGCAAGTGTTGATTATCCGCCGTCGTATCAAATTCTATAAGCTTGTAGCGGTAGAAATACTCCGCCACTTCCCCCTCGTCAAGCACCTCCTTGGTAACCGAGATTCTTTCACCCTCTTCCAGATATGGCAATATCAAACGCATATCCGACAATAGATTATGGTTTGAATTCACCTTATGTATACTGTTAAGATTCAATATAAAGCCCGATCCAAACAGCAATATGGCCAGACCTCGCAACACACGCATGGCGGTTTTATTCATACGCTCAAGCCAATCTTCGAGCAGGTCATATAGCAGACAAGCCATTGCAATAGCGAAGAAAGGCAATGTCGGAACAATGTAAAACTCCTGTTGTTTAAGTCCCATCATAATAGGTAAAACACCAGAGAATGCCATTGCCAGAAACAGCCATCCATATTTAGCACGTTCTATCTGACTGGCAGTGAGTTTGTCACGGTATCTCCAAAAAAGCATATGCCAGTAGAAAGGTCTGTTTTTAATACGGATTATGCACAAAACAGCGGTAACAACCAGAGGTATGATACCTTGAACAAAAAGGACATAAATAATATAGAAACGTGATGCCACAGTCTGAACATGCAATACACCTCCAATCATCTGATGATGCAAATAGTCATACAGGTGTTGGTATATTTCAGGCGACAAAATGATGGCGACAAAGAAAGTCACCATCCAAACAGCAAGTATGACCACTGTGGTAAAGACAGGGAACAGTATACGTTCTCTGCGTACAATCAACCAATAGAAAATCGGGAAGAAAATGGGGAACAGCCCTGAGAATCCCTTTACCATAAAGGCGAGCTCCATCATAATGGCAGCAAAAACGATCCATGCTGTACGACTCAATTTGTATGGGCCCGTCTTTTTCCCTAACGCCAGACGTGAATTAGCGATGAACGATGCCCTTGCCGACTTCAACAGAAAGGCTATCGAGAGCAGTATAAACATTGTCATGGTACTTTCCAACAAATTGTTGGTCGCCGACCACGACACTATAGGGATTGTTATCCAACACATAAGAGGGAGCCATCCCGTGCGATGAGAAAGGCCGATAAGGCTCCAAATCCAAATCATCAAAGCAGCAATGATAAAGTATGTCATTACCGAGTACACTTTTTCAGCCATAAAGGAATTGTTGCCGAAAAGCGAGTACCATTGACTCTCGAGCCAATAGCCGAGTGGCATATAATTCAAACGTTCAGGATTGCCAGGAGCATTCATTGAAGGAAGCCAGAAATCCTCAAAGCCCTCTGCCATACGCTGTGACACCACAGCATTCTCCATTCCAGCGCGCGATATACCTTCTGACAGGAACGATCCGGAAATAAAAAGAAGGAACGCTCCTATAACAATGAAGTATAAACTCGTCTGTTTTTTCATTGATATTGAAATTTGGATTACGAATTAATAAAATCAGCCATTCACTTTTGCCCAGCTGTCCTTCAATGTACAGGTTCTGTTGAATACCATCCGACCGTCCTTGCAGTCATTATCTGTACAGAAATAGCCAAGACGCTCAAACTGGAACCTCCTAGGCGACTCCACGCCATTCTCTATATTGCCCGTCCTTACCTCTTCTGCCAGACAAGGCTCCAACTTACAGTTTTCCAGCACCTTCAAGGAATCAGGGTTAAGATTTTCAAGGAAAGTATGACCCTCTTCGACATCGTCAGGCGATTCTGCAGCGAAGAGACGGTCAAACAAGCGTACTTCAGCATCCACTGCATGGCGGGCCGAAACCCAGTGTATCGTTCCCTTTACCTTTCTACCGTCAGGCGAGTCTCCTCCCCTCGTCGCAGGGTCATAGGTACAGTGAATACATGTCACATTACCCTCACTGTCTTTCTCCACGCTCTGGCATGTGACAAAATATGCATAACGCAGACGCACTTCGTTGCCTGGCGACAGTCTGAAATATTTCTTGGGAGGATTCTCCATGAAATCGTCACGTTCGATATAAAGTTCCTTGCAGAATGGCACTTCGCGCATACCGTCAGCTTCGTTCTCCGGATTGTTCACGGCACTCAACATTTCCACTTTGTCATCAGGATAGTTGTCGATCACCACCCTCACCGGGTTCAAGACTGCCATACGTCTGGGCGCTACCTTGTTGAGATGCTCACGCAGGGCGAATTCGAGTAAAGAATAGCTGATAACATTGTCTCTTTTAGCGACGCCTATCCTGTCGCAGAAACTGCGGATAGCCTCCGGTGTATAGCCTCTGCGGCGGAAACCGCATATTGTAGGCATTCGTGGGTCGTCCCATCCGCTCACATAGCCTTCCTTGACCAATTGCAGCAGTTTTCTCTTCGACATAACAGTATAGTCAAGATTCAACCGAGCGAATTCATATTGATGTGAAGGGAATATTCCCAACTGTTCTATGAACCAGTCATACAAAGGACGATGAATATCGAATTCCAAAGTACATATCGAGTGGGTGATACCCTCTATCGAATCGCTCTGACCATGTGCATAGTCGTACATCGGGTAGATGCACCATTTGTCACCGGTACGATGATGTGTTGCATGGAGGATTCTATACATTATCGGGTCACGGAACTGCATATTCGGATGAGCCATATCGATCTTGGCGCGCAACACCCTGCTGCCGTCGGCAAATTCGCCGGCCTTCATCCTTTCAAACAGGTCGAGGTTCTCCTCGACCGAGCGGTTTCTGTAAGGGCTATCCTTACCGGGTTCCGTTACTGTTCCTCTATTCTGTCGTATTTCTTCCAAAGACTGGTCATCGACATATGCCAGTCCTTTCTTTATCAAAACACAAGCCCACTCATACAGCTGGTCGAAATAATCCGATGCATAATGCACTCCAGCCCATTGAAATCCCAGCCATCTGATATCGTTCTGAATTGAATCCACATACTCTGTATCCTCTTTCACAGGATTCGTATCGTCGAAACGCAGATTAGTCTTACCGCCATACTTTTCAGCGAGACCGAAATTAAGACAAATGGATTTTGCATGCCCGATGTGCAGATAACCGTTAGGTTCTGGTGGGAAACGTGTCAAAATAGTCTTGTAACGACCATCTTTCAATCCTTCTTCGATTATTTCCTCAAGGAAATTCAGCTGTTTTTCGTTCCTCTCTTCCATCTTTTTATATTATTACATTACAGATGCATTTCTGTAGCACCCTGATTCATAAATGTATATTTACTCCGTATATCCCTATACGGACTTACAAATTTACATAAATATTCTGAAATATACACAGAGCGTCAAAAACTTTTTCATCAAACACGGATTATCAAGAATTAACCATTGACTAATTCTAAGAGAATAGGTGTATGAATCCAATACGAGAATGCTGCTCCTCTTTACATAATGTTAAACGAACTAACCTTTCTTTATCACCAACTTTCTTGATACTGACCCCTGTACTGTACGTATTGTTATTGTGTATGTTCCGTTCGGCCAGGCGGAAGTATCGACTTTCAGTGTAGTGCCATTACCTTCGGCTGTAGTTATGCGTTGCCCTTTGACATTGTAGGCCTCGACGGAGAGGATTTCGCACTCGGCTGTCACAGTCACGGAGTTTGTCGCTGGATTGGGGACAATTGAGACTCTCTGTTGTGCAAAAGGTGCTATGCCTGTCGTGTCATGGTCAGCGGTGTCGTTGGGGTTCACGCCTGTTGTTGTGAAGTCCACACGCTCCCAATCGGAGTACATCTCCGTGTAGTCACACCATGTACGCACATATGCCGTGTATGCCGTGCCGGGCTGAAGGCTGTCAAGCATTCTGGAACAGTTGCCTGTGCCGAGGCTTTGGATGGGACTCAAGAGTTTTCCTTCTCCGTGGCTGAAGCCGGCAGGGCTATATTCAAGTTCCGAGTAGTCCGAGAGGCTCGTCATACGCCAGAAGACAATGGCGGTGCTGTCGGTAATGTCCGTGACGGCGACGTTCTGCGGCATGTCGCAGTTCAAGGCAGTGGAGAAGAATGCCACTGTGGGCTCTGTGTAGACGCTGTCTGTGGAGCAGAAGCTGCTGACATGGACCTCGTATTCGAAGTCAGGGGCGAGGTTCTGGAAATGTATGCTGTCGCCATAGAAGTTGTCTATGATGATTCCAGTCCCCGGAGTGAATCCCGCTGGGCCAAACTCAATCCTGCGATACAGTGAGCTTACTGGGTTGTCCCACATAATATCCACGCTTGTATTCCTCACATTCCGAATCTTCAGCGGCGGAATCACAAAGCACGGCGGTGGCGCGATGATGAGAAAATGCCGTCCCCATTCATAAAACTCTCCATCTCCCGGATGTGGATGAAATATGGTTCCATA
>JAGADZ010000043.1 GCA_017613375.1 Bacteroidales bacterium
AGGAGAATGGACAGGAACCACAGAGTTCACGGGGCAGTCCGGTTGGGCTATTTTGAAGAATGCACAATCTTCTAAATATGTATTTGTCGAAGCACATAGGTCCCATAATATCCTGTACGTATGAGGGATAGCGGAAGGCCGTCTTGTCTTTGTTCCAGATGTCGGCACCGGCACGGCTGCTCTCCAAGAGGAAGGCATTGCCGTAGTCGAAGAAATACATACCCTTGGCGGTGAGCTTGTTGATGGCGGACACATGGCGACGCAGAGACTCCTGTACTTTCTCTTTGAAGAGTTCGGGTTTCTCGGCCATCATCACCTTGGCATCTTCGAAGCTGACGCCCACAGGGTAGTAGCCTCCTGCCCAGGGGTTGTGCAACGAGGTCTGGTCGCTTCCGAGGTCTACCTGTATGCCTTTCTCGGCACAGTATTCCCAGAGGTCGACGACATTGCCCTGATAGGCAAAACTCTTGGCGAGTTTCTCGGCACGTGCCTTGTTGACAGCCACGAAGAGCTCGTCGAGATTGCTGTGTACTTCGTCTACCCAGCCTTGGTCGTAACGTTTCTGTGTGGCGGCAGGGTTGATTTCTGCCGTGATGCTTACCACTCCGGCGATGTCGCCAGCCTTGGGCTGTGCACCACTCATGCCGCCGAGACCAGCGGTGATGAACAGCCTGCCGGCGGTCGGCGACCCTTGGGGAGCCAAGGGCGATTTATCGCTGCCACCAAGCTTGCGGGCAGCATTAAGCACTGTGATAGTGGTGCCGTGGACGATACCCTGCGGACCGATATACATGTAGCTTCCTGCTGTCATCTGGCCGTATTGTGTCACGCCGAGGGCGTTGTAACGCTCCCAGTCGTCGGGTTTGCTGTAGTTGGGAATCATCATGCCGTTGGTGACCACCACACGCGGAGCGTCTTTGTGGCTGGGGTAGAGTCCCATGGGATGGCCGCTGTACATAACGAGGGTCTGCTCGTCGGTCATCTCGCTGAGATACTTCATCACGAGACGGTACTGGGCCCAGTTCTGGAACACGGCACCGTTGCCGCCGTAGGTGATAAGCTCGTGCGGATGCTGTGCCACGGCAGGGTCGAGGTTGTTCTGAATCATGAGCATGATGGCGGCCGCCTGACGGCATTTGGCCGGATATTCCTCGATGGGACGTGCGTACATCTTGTAGGTGGGACGCAGACGGTACATATATATGCGGCCGTACTGTTTCAGCTCCTCGGCAAATTCTGATGCCAGCATCTTGTGATACTTGGCAGGGAAGTAGCGGAGAGCGTTGCGGATAGCCAGCTTCTTCTCGGCAGGCGTAAGGATATCTTTACGCTTGGGAGCGTGGTTCACCGTGGGGTCATAGGGTTGTGGTTCTGGCAGCGGATCAGGGATACCGAGCCGTAATTCTTTCTGGATTTCTTCAAGTGTCATATCCTTTTATTTATTTTTTATCAAAGAAACAATCTTGTCCACAAGTCTTTCCACTTGCGGGAAATATCTATTTACGTCTTCCTCAGACAGACTCATAATTTAATACCCTCCTCTCTAACAAAATATTTAATCAATGACGGCGGAGCGTATCGCCATTGATCAACAGTATAGACCAACGCATTGATTTCCTCTCCGATATCAAAACCTTTATTCCATAACTCGTTGGCTATGGCATAACGATCCTGATGCGGCATTGGCGGCTTGTTGAGCAGTATAATGATGTCCCAATCCGAGTCCTTGCGTGCATCACCCCTCGCTCTTGATCCATAGAGGATTATTTCTGCATCGGGTTCTGAAGCTCGCACAGTTGTTCGTATCATATTCAATATGGCGTCGGCACTATTCATTTCAGTTTGCAAAAATACGAATATTTGTCGGACTGGCAAAAAAAACTTGAATCAGAATGTCAGCTGCAGGCCTATTTCGAGTGTCGGCAGGGCCACTTCGTCGTTGGCGAGGGTCTTGCCCAGACGGTTTAGGTTGTAGCGGCCGTAGATGCCTATAACATCGTAGGTGAGGCGTGTGGTGATGCCATATTGCAGCCTTTCGCCGCGTACAGGGTAGACATTCTTAAGCCTTAAGTCGCGGTAATCAGCGGCGAGGTCAGTGATGCTGCTGTATTTCAGACGGTATTTGTTGTTCGAGACAGAGATATAGGCTCCCAAATCCCAGTACAGACCTTTGTGCATCATGCCGGCGGGGAGGAAACGCAGGTGTTGGAACAGTTCCAGCGAGAGCTCGTTGGTCATCAGGCGGCGTTTGTAGATTGTGCCTGCTGCGTCGACAGTGGTGTTCACTCCTATCATGGTCTCCAGGGTGTTGCTGGACCCTGAGTCGCCGAAACGGTAGGAGTTGCGGCCATACTCCAGTCCGAAGCCCAAGCCATAGGCTTTTGAGAAATAACGGACTCCGCGGACACCGATGCGTTTGGCGGGCGACCAGAAGTTATGGTCAATCTCGTTGTCGGTGTTGAAGTTCAGTCCAAACATCACGTAAGGCTCCCATTGGAAATTCTTTTCGTTGAGGCGTGAGGTGAAGGGTCTCTCGCTCAAATAGGAGGTAGCGACACTGTCTTTGATTACATCAACGTGCATGGTGTTGTCGTCGGACGGGTTGCATGATGCAGCGTCGCCAAGTCTGTTATAGCTTTCTGTGTAGCCGTTGTAGTGGACAGTGATTACAGAGGCATATATGATATCTATCCTCATGTCGGCTGTGAAAGAAGACAGGTCAAGTTTCTCGTAGTTGATGATGGAGCCGTCGGGGTTGCTGTTCTTTATAAATATGAAGCACCTTTCGTTTTTCTCCTGCAATGGGATTACGCTGATGGCGTAGTCGCCTTTTTTCTCGAACTTGAAGGTGGGTTTTGCTTCCCTGCGGTCGCCTGTGAAATAGCTGGCTTGCGGCACGCCGTAGCCGAAGGTGTAGTCGCAGTAGGGGTAGAGGTCGGCGGATTTCTCTATCTCGTGGAACAGTTGCATGGCCGTAAGACCCGGTTTGGCCTGCAACGCACAGGCCGCGAAGCCTGCCACCAGAGGACAGCTGAAGCTGGTGCCGTCGACAAAGTGGAACCTGTCGTTGCCGCTGCCTACATTGGCGGTATAGGCATGTCCGAAAGCCACCACGTTGGGTTTCTGGCGTCCGTCGGCACTGGGGCCGTAGCTGCTGAAAAAGATATGATCGTAGTCGTCGAGGCTGTAGGTGATGCCTCCCACGCAGAGAACGCTGTCGGCATCCGACGGGGTGATGATGGTGAGCCAGCTGCGGTCGGAGCCTTCATTGCCGGCGGAGTTGCAAACCAGTATGCCTTTGCGGGCTGCCATGTTGCCGGCTTTGGCAACATAGCTCTGGCCGTTCATGTCCCTGGTGTAGTAGCGGTCCTTGCCGTAGCCGAGGGACGAACTGATAATCTGGGCACCGTTCTGGTCGGCCCATTCCACGGCCATCTGCCACCATACCTCCTCTTTGAAAGGCTCTGTGTTCACCTCGGTGCGTGCCAGCAGGAACTCGGCTCCGGTGGCCAGACCGAGGATATTGTCCCCGGTACAGCCGGCTATGCAGCTCAGTGTCATGGTGCCGTGGCTGTTCCAGCCGTAGACATTCTCTTTCTTGTTGGGGAAATTCCAAGTCTTGATAATGCGGTTGTTGTCACGCAGGTGCTTGAAGGCGGTATGGGTGTTGACTTGCGGGAATCCGCCGTCGAAGACGGCAATGCGGACGCCACTGCCGTCGATGCCTTTGTCGCGAAAGTACTTGCCGCCCATGCGTATTAGCTGGTCGGTGAGCTCTAATTCAAAATTGTCCGACAAGTCCGACAGGTCTGACTGGTCAGACAGGTCCGACATTCCCGCCAGTTGCATGTCGCCACCAATCAGCACCACGCTCTTCACGAAGGGCAGCCTGCTGATGGCTTCAATCTGCTCTGCCGTGGCTGTCACTCCGACGGCATTGAACCAGCGGCTCTGGCCCACCTCCTCGGTTGCCAGGGCGTCGATCTGCTGCACATAGCTCTCGTTCAGCGGATAGTTGGAGATGTCGTAGAGGTCGGCGCCGTTGAGCTGGTAGCGTTCTATGGCTTTGGCGTCGAAAAAGCTGTAGGGGTCGAAAGTGGTGCCGTTCTTGTCGGTCAACATGACCCAGTAGCAGGACTGTGCTTTGGCTGCGAAGCCAAAGGCAGCCACGAATAATGCGATAAAAACTATTTTTTTCATATCATTGAATTCAAAAAACATCAAAACTCAAGCTGTATACCAAGTTCTAAACGTGGGAGGTCTAAGTCCGGCTGGCTCATGCGGTAGCGTCCGTAGAGACCAATCTGGTCCCAAATAATCCTTGTGGTGAGACCCCAGTTGAAATCACTGGCGGGTTCCACATCGGTGTAGTTGTTGGTTTGCATGGCGCAACGGCCGGGGTTCTGGTTCTCGTCATAGCGTAGTTGGTATTCGTTGTAGTGCAATCCGCCGAAGACTCCCAAATCCCAATGCAGGCCTTTGTTCTGTTTTCCTCCGGCCAAAAGGCGTATACGCTGGAATAATTCGAGGTTGAAGTTCCCAAAATAGAGGTGTTTGCTCTCGACATTGGCAAAGCCCGCCAGTTGCAGGGTGTTGTCCCAGGGTGTGGTGTTCTTTGGCTTGTAGCGGAATATGTCTGAGGTTATCTCAATGCCGAGCCCCAATGAGTACCATTTCCTGAAATTACGCATCACACGGAATCCAATGTTCCAAGCGTCGCTGTATTTCAGATTGTCGTCGCCGAAGAACCAGTGTATTCCATATTGCACATACCATTCTGACAGATACTTCTGTCCCACACCCCATTGAGGTGTCTTGTTGTCGGCGGGTGTGCGATCCATGTATTGGTAGTATTCATCTTCAAGGACATGACCTGTAGAGTCAATGAAATAGTATGCGAAATCATCATTACTCTGCGAGTAGTTGATTCTGTCGGTTTCCGAGAGGGTGTATGATGCTGTGGTGCCGTTGACATGTGCCGTCAGTGTGTATCCCACCAATCCCGCTTTGTTGATGGCAATGCTTTTTCCGGCGTAAAATTCTTTGATACCGAGGTTGAAGAAGCGTTCCAGTTCGCCTTTCTTGTTCTCTAATCTGAACATCACCACATCTTCGCGGTCGTCCATGGTACGTACAAAGAGTCCATGTCTTTCTTTGACACGCGGTCCCTGTGTGGGACTTATCAACACATAGTCGCCGTAGTCTTTGAAGATGAAGGTTGGCTGTTGGGGTCTTGTGTTCTCTCCCGTGAAGAACGATGCTTGCGGCACTCCGTAGCCGAGGGCGTAGTCGTAATAGGGGTAGAGGTCTGCCGACTGTTCAATGAGTCTTTTCATCTGCATGGCTGTTTTGTCACGCATGGTCTGCCAGGCACAGGCACAGAAACCGGCTGTCAGAGGCGATGCGAATGAGGTGCCTGCTGCGAGGTCGGTCTCGTCGTCATTGTGGGGGTCGGCGACGACGCAGTAGCCGAAGTTGCACACGTTGGGCTTTATTCTGCCGTCGGCAGAGGGACCGTATGAGCTGAAGTAGATGTGGCTGTATTCTGTCAGCGAGGGGTTGATGCCTCCCACTGCCAATACGCTGTCAGCGTCGGCAGGGGTGATGATGGTCTTCCATCGGTCGTCGTCACCCTCGTTACCGGCCGAGTTGCAGACGAGCATACCCTTGCTGGCTGCTATGTTGGCGGCTTTGGCAACATAGCTACGTCCATCCATCTCGAAAGTGAAATGGCGGTCTTTGCCGTAGCCAAGGGAGCTGTTGATGATGTCGGCTCCGTTTTTGTCGGCCCATTCCATGGCTTGAGCCCACCAAATCTCCTCTTTAAAAGGCTCGGGATCGACCTCTGTCTTGGCGAGCAGGAATGTGGCTCCGGTGGCAAGACCTATCAGTCGGTCTCCCAGTTTGCCGGCGATGCAGCTCAGCACCATGGTGCCGTGGGTATGGTTGTCATAAACGTTGGGCTGCTTCTTGGTGAAGTCCCATGTGGCGATGATTTGGTTGTTGTCACGCAGGTGCTTGAAAGCCTGATGGGTGTTCACGGCATGGAATCCACCGTCGAAGACAGCGATACGCAGGCCGCTGCCGTCAATGCCTTTGGCAACGAAGAGTTCGCCTCGCATCCTCATCAGCTGGTCTGTGATATAGAGATCCGATGATGTGCCGAGGAACAGCTCGGTATCGTCCGACAGGTCCGACAAGTCCGACAGGTCTGACTGGTCCGACATTCCCGCCAGCTGCATGTCGCCTCCAATCAGCACCACCTTCTTTACGAAAGGCAGCCTGCTGATGGCTTCAATCTGCTCTGCCGTGGCCGTCACACCGATGGCGTTGAGCCAGCGGCTGCAGCCTACGTTCTCGGTGGCCAGGGCCTCGATCTGCTGCACATAACTCTCGTTAAGCGGATAGTTGGTGATGTCGTAGAGGTCGGCGCCGTTGAGCTGGTAGCGTTCTATGGCTTTGGCGTCGAAATAGCTGTAGGGGTCGAAAGTGGTGCCGTTTTTGTCGGTCAACATGACCCAGTAGCAGGACTGTGCCATTGCCCCTAAGGAGCAAAGTGTCATGGCAATGATGAGAATAATTCGTTTCATGTTTATCTTTTTTTTGTTGTTATCTTAATACTGCGTGAAGCACTTCGTGGGATTTGAAGTTGCGGAATTCCGACAGGTGCACCTGATAGTATTCCAACAGGTTGCTCAATGTCGTGTTGCGTTGTGTCGCCGTGGGGTGATGGCTCTCCATTGCTGTGGAGCTGTGATTTGCAGCCATGAAATAGTGCAGGTTGCTGCTTGAGGGGGCGTCGAGGCAGTAGTGCATATTTGGATTTGTGGCTGCCGCGAAAGCCGACGGCGGAGCCTGGAAACGACCCTCCTTGAGGTTGAAGAGGGGCTCGCTGTGGCTGTAGTTGTCCATAGGCTCTATGCCTAAATGACGTGCTGTGTGCAGAAGGAACTGTATGGGCTGTGTGGTGAGTGTGGCGGTACTGTCGTTCAGTGCTTTAAGTTCTGACACCACATAGTCGAACAGCGGTTTGTTGGGCTCTTCCTCCTTCAGCGACTTGTAGAGCACCTCGTCCATGAAGAAGAGCAGTGCTGTCTTTACGCTGTTGTCGCCAATGGTGTGATAGTGTGCCGACGGCTGCATTTCTTTTATGTATTGCATCTCCTTGCGGGGATTCTCATACACCGTCATGTCAAGATGGCTCAGCGGCTGCAGCAGGTTCTGCTTGTGCCTTCCATTGGCCGAACGGATGCCTTTCACAATATAGGAACGCAGACCCAGCTCGCGGGTGAAAACCTTGGCGATGATGCTTGTCTCGGCATATTTCGTCGTGTGTAGGACCAGGCCTTGCGTCGTCAGAATCATTTCAGCGGATTATTAATATTTTCGTTACTGAACGCATCGTGCCGTCCTCGGCCGATGCAAAGACATAATACACACCCGATGCCACCCGTGCCCCGTTGTTGGTGCGTCCGTTCCAGATAGCTTGTCCTCCGTTGGAGCGTGTGCTGTATACTGTGTTGCCGTTGGCGTCGGTGATATGCACCAGTCCGTTGCGGGTGAATCCCTTTATGGCTATGGGACCGTCATAATCGGGTCGCACGGGGTTGGGGAAGGCGTGGATATCCTCCTGGGGTATGTCGTAGGCATAGGTCGCCGTGGTGCGGTACGACTGGACCCCCTTGTCGCTGCCTATGAACAGCTCGCCACTCCACGGCATGATGCTCAGTGTAGTCACCTTGTCGGAGAAGAGAGGGGAATTGGAGGTGGTGAAATGTTCCAATTGCTCCAGCCCGTTGGCCGATAGCAGATAGAGCCCCCCTGTCGCTGTCCCCACCCATTTGCGGTTGGCTCCGTCGACGGCGATGCAGCTGATATTCTCATAGGCCATCAGGTATTCGGTTATCCCGTTCTCGCTGAACAGTATGTTGCTGCATGACACTGGCGACTCCTCGCCATGGCCTCCGTTGCGGAACACACGCTGCAGGTCGTAGACAACCTTGATGCCTTTGTTGGTGCCTATCCACAGGTTGCCGTTGTGGTCCTGGACCACGCAGTTCACCGTCGAGGTCTCCAGCTTCGCGCCGTTGTTGGGGTTTATCCATGCCATCAGGCTGTCGCCGTCGTGGACGAATATTCTGTTGGCACGCCCCCAGAACACTTTCAGCCCTCCTATGCTGTCGCAGAGTATGTGGTCTATGCCGCTTCCGTTGACCATACTTAGCGTGTTGAAGCTGTTCCAGCTGCCGTCGGCATATCTCACTACAAGGCCGTTGCGTTGCGACGAGTTCGTGACCCACACATTCCCTCTCAGGTCGTAGGCCACGCCTCCTGTTATCAGTGTGCTGAAACTGCCTTCGCTGTAAGGCTCCAGTATTCCGTTGCTGTTGTTCTCGTCGTAGTGTGCCACCACCTGGTTGTCGTGTATCTCTATCAGTCCATGGCCCCATACTGCCGCAGTCATGGTGTGTGGATCCCGTGGATTCACCGCGACATCCACTACGTCGCTGAGGTTGTTTAGCAGACCGTCGTCGTCGACAAGTTGATGCCACTGGTTGTTGCTGTAGGTGTATATGTTCGCTGGAAGGTATATGCCGGCATAGGTGTTGCTGTGCCCACCGGGACAGACCATCAGGTTGTTGTCATAGGATACCATCCTGTAGACATTGTCCGATTCGGGACTCTGGGGACGGTGGATGGTGAGTGTGCCGTCGGGGTCTTCCAACCGCATCGTGGCGAGTGCCGCCCATTGGTGGGCAACCCAGAGCCTGTTGTCGGCGGTCAGCTCGGCATCGTTGGGCTCCATCCTCATCCAGTCCACGGCGCCGACAGTGTTTCTCAGCAGCAGGTCGCTGTCATACAGCTCTATCCTGTTGTTCAGACAGACTATTATCCTGTTGTTGCTGTATTTCACAGAGGTGACGGTGTCGCTTATCCAAGGCAAGAAGCCAAGACCCTGAGTCTCGTTGTAGAGCGTGGTGCCTCCGCTGCCGTCGGCGAGTGCTATGAGTTTGCCGCCGGCAACGGCCAGCGAGGTTATTCGTTCACCAGCAAGCAGCGAGGTGGTGTCATGGCTCCAGTTGTTCACGATATTCAGCAGAGGGTTGTCGATGTCGGCGCTCATGATGCCGTTGTCGGTTGCGGCCACTATGAGACTGTCGGTAAAGGCTATGTCGTTGATGTTGATATAAGTGCCGTCGTCGCCGATGTAGTAGGTCTCTTTGATTTCGTTACGTCTGAGGTCCACCACCACGATGCCGAAACCACATGCCAGATAGGCGCAGTTGTTGTGGAAACGAATATTGTTGATGCTTTTGCTGCCGCTGATATTGCTGCGTTTGATATCGCTAAGGTTTGTCACCTTGTCGTCTTTCACGATGTCGATATTGGCGTTGTTGTAGGCAATCACCAGGCACCGCGTCTGGGGGTCGTAGGCGAATGTGCTGATGCCGACGTCGTTCAGCGAGGTGGTCTTGTTAAGCCTGTTCAGCGTCATGTCGTCGAGGTCGTAGTAGAACAGGCCTCCTGCCGCCGAGGCGTAGATTCTGTCGCCGGCGGCACAGACTTTGTAGAGTGTCGTGTAACTCAGGTGGTCGCGCCAGTGTCCCACGGCGAGCTGGGCTCGCAACAGGGGCGTTGCGGCAAGAAGCATGAATAAAAGCACTATGCGACAGCGTGCGGCAAGATGTCCATATGTGGTGATGTCGTGTCTCATGCCCTTATCTTTTGTCGTTGGATTGGGGTTTGCGGAAGAACAGCGTTTGGTACAGTATCGCGAGAACCCATGTGACTATGGTGCTCAGCAGCGTCGAGAGGAGTATGCTCGGGAGCTCCCGCAGACTGAACATTACAAGCATATAGTAGACAAAATTGAAGATAAGAAGCAGCATAAACAGATAGATGGCGAATTGCTGGTATGAGCCGCTTTGGATGCTCGGAGTGTCCACGACCTCTTCGTTGTCACGCATTATTATCTTGTCGGCCCAGAGTATTCGCATGAATCCCACCACTGTGCATGCAAAGGTATGGAATCCTAACATGTTAGAGCCAAGGTCAATGCAGAGTCCTGTGGCGAACGACAGGAGAAGCATGGCAATGCGGTTGGTGTTCGTGGGCAGCATAATGATAAACAGCACGTAAAGGAACGGATTGATGTAGCCGCCCAGATAGACATTGTTGAGCACAAAGGTCTGCAGCAGTATCAGCAGCAGGAATCGTCCTATGTTTCGGAATACAAGTTTGCTATTCATCGTGAGCCTCCGTTCTTTGCATCAGGGCATCCTGCTCGTCCCTGAAGTGGTTGTTTATGATATACACGTGGTTCAGTTTGTTGAAGTCGGTGGCGAGCCGTATGCGTATGCTGTAGAATCCGCTGCCCTGCACACTGGAGAAATCTTCTATGTATCCCACGGCTATCCCTTCAGGGAAGTCGTTGGCAAGACCGCTGGTGACGATGGTGTCGCCGGGGAAGAGCTTGTGGGTTGTCGGTATGTCGAGCACCGTGGCATAGCGGTAGTCTCCGCCTTCCCAGACCAATGACCCTGTAGACCCTGTCCGCAGGAGCTTCACGCTGCTTCGGCTGTCGGCATGAAGCACGGGCATGATTGTCGAGAAGTTGCGTGTGCAGTTCACAACGACGCCGACAATGCCCTGCGGCGAGATTACCGCCATGTCGGTCTGGACCCCCTGTGCGGTGCCTTTGTTTATCATCAGATAGTTCTTCTGCTGGCTCCAAGTGTTTTTTATCACCTGGGCATCGGTATAGGTGTAGCGTTGTTTGTACACGGTGTCGTTGACGGTGAAGATGCTGTCGGAGTAGAATATGTACGACGAGGCCAGCTGTGCACGCAGTCTGGCGTTCTCCGCGGCCAGATGCTCGTTCTCGGATTTCAACCCGAAATAGCCTGTCACGCCCGACACACCCTTGTGCCAGCGGCCTGCAACGCTGTTTCCCCACGACACTATCCGCGAACGCTGGTAGAACGTGTTCTGCACTATCAGCAGTATAGCGACAATTTCCAGCAGTAGGAAAACTATCACGTGAGAATATTTCCGTATGAATTCGCCTAATTTCTGCACGTCGTTCTTTTGATGTGGTTATTATTTTTCTGTTCTGTGTCTGCTCTCTATTTCTCGCCGAGGAATTTCTCTATTACCGCTTTCGTCTCGGCCACGGCACGCTCCAGGTCGTCGTTGACTATGGTGACATCGAATTTCGGTGCCTCTCCAAGTTCCTTGGCCGAACGTCCAAGCCGCTTGGATATGGCCTCTTCGCTTTCGGTGCCGCGGCTGCGGAGCCGTTGCTCAAGGACCTCTATCGATGGTGGCATGACAAAGATGGCCAGTGCGTCGTTGCCGAAATATTTCTTGATATTGATTCCGCCGTTGACGTCGACATCGAAAATCACCACCTTGTCCATGGCACAGATACGGTCTATCTCCGATTTCAGTGTCCCGTAGCGTGTGCCGGCATAGACCTCTTCCCATTCCAGAAAGCTGTCTTCACGTACTCTGTGGTCAAACTCCTCGGGGGAGAGGAAATAATAGTCTTTGCCGTTCTCTTCTCCGGCACGGGGCTGACGGCTTGTGGCACTGATGGAAAACTCAAAACAGTCGAAATACTGCAGTAACTGTTTTATGATGGTTGTCTTGCCTGAACCTGAAGGTGCCGAGAATAATATTGCTCTGCGTTTCATGGATAGCGTGGTGTTTGTTGGATTTGGCTTTTGAAGGCTGCTGTTAGAATTTGCGGTCGAAGATGTTCCAGAAAGTCATCACTGTCTGCGATTCCTTTTCCCAGTTGTACTGGGTGGCGATGCCCTCCACATAATTCAGGGCTTCGGCTCTGTCGGTCAGCTCGTTCAGGTGAAGGATGAAGTCGTTGTAGCCTTTCATGTTGTTGCGGAACAGCTCGTTCATGAAACTGAACTTGTCGTTGATGTTGATTATTGTCCGCAGGTCGCTGACCTTGGACGAAGAGGCTTTTCTCTCGGTGGTGTTGGTGATGTTCATTCCGAGATTGTCGGCCACCGTGCGTTGGACGGGCTGCTCTTCGGGGCTTTTGTTCTTGAAATAGTCGAACAGCGACGACTGATGCTCGGTCTGCTGCACAGGCTGAGCAGGCTCCATGGGTGCTGTCAACGGCACTTCGTTTGTCTTCGGTGTTGCGACAGGGATTTCCTCGGTGACGGGAGTGCTCTGGTTCTCTGCGAGTTGGTCCGAAATGGTCTTGCCGCTGTTCACACGTTCGCCGAAGGGCTGCTGGGCGGTCTGCTGGCTTTGCAGCTTGTCCCACAGCGTCTGCGGCTGTTCTGGTTTGGCGCCCTCTTCCTCGAGGGGCTCGGGTGTCACAAAACGTGTGGCAGGTTGCTCCTCTATGGGGGCTTTCTCCACGGGAGCCTCTTCCACAGTGTCGCTGATGGGCTCTTCCGGTTGCTCGTTCTGTTCGTCGAAAAGCTCGTCGTTGAGGTTGCCTTCGATATCTTCCATCGTGGGCTGTGGCTCTCCGACGGTCTGTGGCGTGGGCTCTTCTTCCTCGGCATACACGGGCTTGGCAGTGGTGTCGACCATGAGTATCGAGAACTCGTCTTTCTCCATGCTCAGCGGCTCGGCAGGGGAGGGCTCGGGTTCCGCATTTTGTGGTTCGTCGCTGGTCGGAAGAGGCTGTTCTTCCGGAATCTCAGCCATGGCGGCTTGAGGCTCTGCAGGTTCCGATGGCTCGTCGGCTGCCGGCAGCACCGTCGCGGCGGCTATGGCGGCAGCAACAGCGGCGCCGTCACTCTCGGATTCCTGTTTGGGTGTCTCGGCTTCGGCGGCAGATGTCGTCGGCACACTCTCTTTTGTGTCGGCGACCTCACCGGAGGTCTCATGCTTGGAACTGTCGGATGCACTGCCCGACGAAAGGAGTGACGAGTGGGGCAGATTGTACGCTGTCTCGTACATCTCACGTAACGCCGACAGCAGTATGTCGACCTCTATCTGGGGTACGTTCTCCCCGTATTGTTCCATCCGCGACACGGATTCGCT
The DNA here is from genome assembly GCA_017613375.1 of Bacteroidales bacterium. Taxonomy (GTDB): domain Bacteria; phylum Bacteroidota; class Bacteroidia; order Bacteroidales; family P3; genus Colimorpha. The sequence continues at coordinate 13,027 of JAGADZ010000043.1, forward strand.
CACTCGTTCCAATTGCCCTTTGAGGGTTTTGCTTACTTTTTCCATGATATATTGTTTCGTTATATTTCTGAACAAAAGATAATTATGTTAATAATACACATAAAAAACATTTTGTAAAAATACAATATAATAAGCAATTGAGACAAAAAAAATACATAAAGTTTTCATCATCTTTGGTTGAAAACTATTTCAATGAAAAAAAATGTGTACTTTTGTAAAATTCAGGAAATATATCTAATCAAAATAATTAATTAATAAACAATAAAGTAGAACAATGAAGAAATTAAAAATTTTCGTCAGTTTTGTTGCTGTGTTGGTTCTGGTCGGCGGCTCAGCCTTCGCACAGAAAAAGTACACCTACAAGACTTATCCCAATGACCCTCTTCAGGTACGTGAGTATACCCTCGACAACGGACTGAAGGTGTTCCTCAGCGTATACAAGGACGCTCCGCGTATCCAGACCTACATCGCCGTGCGTGCTGGCTCCAAGAACGACCCGAAGGAGACAACGGGTCTCGCTCACTATCTGGAGCACATGCTTTTCAAAGGCAGCCACCAACTGGGCACCACCGACTGGGAGCGCGAACGCGTTTTGCTGCAGCAGATAGAAGACTTGTACGAGGTCTATCGCCGTACCACCGACGAGGCTCGCCGTGCAGCCATCTACCATCAGATAGACTCTATCAGCTATGTCGCCTCGACAATCGCTATCGCCAACGAGTACGACAAGGCTATGACCGCTATCGGCTCTCAGGGTACTAACGCTTTCACCAGCAATGACTACACCATGTATGTCGAGAATATCCCTGCAAACCAGATAGAACAGTGGGCCCGCGTCGAGGCCGACCGTTTCCCCAACCTCGTCCTGCGTCTCTTCCACACCGAGCTGGAGGCTGTCTATGAGGAGAAGAACATCAGCCTTGCTCAGGACAACCGCCGTGTCAACGAGGAGATGATGCGTGCTCTCTTCCCTCATCACCCCTATGGCACCCAGACAACTCTCGGTACCATCGAGCACCTGAAAAATCCTTCGATGAAGAATATCCGCGAATTCCACGCCACTTATTATGTGCCTAACAATATGTGTATCGCCATGGCCGGAGACTTCAACCCCGACGAGGTGATAAAGATTATCGACAAATATTTCGGCACCTGGCAGCCGGGCACCGTTCCGGGATTCACCAAGGTGAAAGAAGAACCTATCACCAGCCCCATTATCCGCTTGGTGAACGGTCAAGACCCCGAGAGTCTCACCATTGCTTACCGTGTCGAAGAGGGTAACGGCAGCCGCGACGCCATGTTGGCTCAGGCTCTGGAAATGATTCTCAATAACGGTAGCTGCGGTCTTATCGACCTTAACCTCAACCAGAAACAGCTCTGCCTCGGAGCTTACGCTGGTACCTATACTCTCAACGACTATGCTGCATTCATACTCGGCGGCCGTCCTACACAGGGACAGACCCTCGGTCAGCTGCGTGACCTCCTGCTCGAGCAGGTGGAACTCGTAAAGCAGGGCCAGTTCGACGAGAGCCTCCTCGAGGCAAGCATCAACCAGCTCAAACTACAGATTATGAGACAGGCCGAGAGCAACAACAGCCGTGCAAGCCAGATGGCCTACGCTTTCGTGGAAAACCGCTCTTGGGGCGATGTGTGCAACGAAATCAACGAGCTGGCACGCATCACCAAACAGGATGTGATTGACTTCGCCAACCGCATCTGCAAGGACAACAACTACGTCATCGTCTACAAACATCAGGATGCTCCTGACCCCGTCTCCAAAGTTTCCAAACCGGCAATCACTCCTATCTCTGTAAGCCGCGACAACGAGAGCGCTTTCTTGGCAAGCGTCAAGGCTGAGGCTGGCAAGGCAAAACCCATACAGCCTGTCTATGTGAACTTCAAGAAAGACCTGCAGCACGGCAAGACCGCCGGCGGCAGCGAAATCCTTTATGTCCAGAACACTGAGAACGCCACCTTCACACTGCAGTATCGCTTCGAATTCGGCAGCCGCGCCGACAAAACCATCGACCTCGCTTCCGACCTGGTTGAATACCTCAACACCAGACTCCACACCGCAGACCAGCTGCAGGAGGAATTCTACAAACTGGCATGCTCCTGGAGCTTGGGAGTGGAGAGTGAGAACGTATATGTTCATATCACCGGTTTGGCAGAGAATATGGAGAAAGCTATGGCTCTCGTCGAGGAGATTATGAGCGATGTGCAGCCTGACGACGAAGCTCTTCAGATGCTCGTGGAACGTATCATCAAGAGCCGTAACGACAACAAGACCAACCAGCGTGCCGCTTTCCGTGCCTTGAACATGTACGGCATCTATGGTGAAGACTATGTCCATGGCGTGACAGAGAGCGACGCACAACTGCGTGCCTATACCGCAAAACAGCTCTGCGATGCCATCCACAACCTCTTCAGCTATAAACACCGCGTGCTCTACTATGGACCTCTCTCTCTCAAGGAGGCTACCGCCGCCATCAACAGGATTCATACCGTGAAACCAGTCAAGGATGTACCGGCCAATAAGGTTTACCAGCCCGAACCTACCAACGAGAACACCATCCTCTTTGTCAACTACGATGCAAAGAACATCTACCTCACAGAGTATTTCCGTGGCGAGCATTTCAACACCGCTCTGATGCCGCAGGTCAACCTCTTCAATGAGTATTTCGGTGGCTCCATGAATGCTATCGTCTTCCAGGAGATGCGTGAGAAACGCAGCCTCGCCTATAGTGCCAGCAGCTATTACACCTACAATGGTCGCCGCGACGGCTTCTTCATGAACCAGGCTCAGATTATCACACAG
>JAGADZ010000044.1 GCA_017613375.1 Bacteroidales bacterium
GCCTCGCCAAAGGCAACAGCCTTAGCAGCGATGACGTGTTCAAGAGGACCGCCCTGTGTGCCGGGGAACACGGCGCTGTCAAGCAGAGCACTCATCTTCTTAATCTCACCCTTAGGAGTTGTCTTGCCCCAAGGATTGTCGAAATCTTCACCCATAAGTATCATGCCGCCACGAGGTCCGCGGAGGGTCTTGTGTGTGGTAGTGGTGACAATGTGGCAATACTTCACTGCATTGTTTAGATAGCCCTTAGCGATTAGACCGCTGGGGTGGCTGATGTCGCCCATGAGGATAGCACCAATCTTGTCAGCAATCTCACGCATGCGTGCCCAGTCCCAGTCACGGCTGTAGGCCGAGCCACCGCCGATGATCAGCTTAGGATGGAATTCGAGAGCCTTCTTCTCCATATCCTCATAGTCAACGGTGCCGGTCTCTTCCTTAACCTGATAACCGACGACCTTATAGTTGATACCCGAGAAGTTGACGGGGCTGCCGTGTGAGAGGTGACCGCCGTGGTTGAGGTCCATACCCATGAAGGTGTCGCCACTGTTGAGGCAAGCCAGGAAGACTGCCATATTAGCCTGAGCACCGCTGTGCGGCTGCACATTTGCCCAGCAAGCACCATAGAGTTTCTTGGCACGTTCGATGGCGATGGTCTCGCTCTGGTCCACCACCTGGCAACCGCCGTAGTAACGTTTGCCGGGGTAACCCTCAGCATATTTGTTGGTCATAACGGAACCCATAGCTTCCATGACCTGGTCACTGACAAAATTCTCGGAGGCAATCAGTTCGATGCCTTTGGTTTGACGCTCACGTTCTTTCTGAATGAGGTCAAAAATTTGAGTATCTCTTTGCATATCAAATATATATTTAAATTATTTGCATTTATTGTAAAATGCAAAGATACAAAAAAATAAGATAACGTCCAGTTTTATTTTTAAAAACGAAGTTCTTTTTTCCGTTCGCACCTCAGTATTAACAAAACTTTCGACTCCAAACAGGTGATTTTTCGAAAACTTTCTATTTAGAATAGATAGTTTTCGGATATTTGCAAATCAAAACAATAACGCCATGATTCTATGGCAAACAAAACAGGCATCAAAAGTGCAGACACAGTGGGTTGTGTCCTTGCGTACGTAACCCTTATTTTTGTACAAGCCGGACGGAGAGCCCCATGATACGTGGAGCTTTGAACACTAATACTCCACTGAGTAATTCGGAGGGCGGTCCTGGGTCAATGACTAGGGCCCACGCTTCTCCCGAGTTGTGAGGCGTGGAGGTCCAATAGTCACCCTCATTCCCCACTTGGTCAACCTCGCCTGTTTCATAGCGAAAACCCGACGCTGGCAACACTATACTACTGCCGTTGGGTCCCCTAACATTGTAACCGTTGCCGTTCCATGTCCATTTGCACATGCTCACCAACTCATCCATCTGCTCCTTGGTTGGCATGCGGCTGCCGAATTTGCGCATTGCCCCAGCGTAGTTGTAGAAGCCGTTCTCGTTCTCGTCCTTCCACAATGTGCCGCTGGGCAAGCCCAAATCAACATATCCTGCTGGAATGACACGCGAGGAGGTCTCTGTATCTTCCGGACGAACTTCAGCTTGTACCGAATCTGCTGTTTCTTTGGATTGTTCCAAATCAGCAGTCTTTTTGCCACCGGAAAAGCCACGGGAAATAACGAATGACACAACAAACACTACTATTCCAGTTACTAAAGCATACAGAATCCATGACTTTGACGACTTGGGGTTGTCAGGCTGTATATCTAATTGTTGTTTCCCTTCTTCAGGATAATATGTCACCTGGCCAATACGTTCACTATTATACAGTTCCGTCTTCTCGTTCCCCATCCCATAGAAAGAGCCCAAAGCATCCATAAAGTCATTCACGCTCTGGAACCTGTCATTCTTGTTCAGTGCCATAGCCTTTCGCATGGCGGATATCGTCGCATCACTAACTTCGAGTTTTCTGAATCGCGACACCGGAAACGCGTCGGGAGTAATCAACTCCGACGCGTCGGGTGGTCTCTGTCCACAGAGCATCTTGAACAAGGTACCGCCCAAAGCGTAGATATCCAATGTCGCCGGGAAGGTGCCATCCTGTACATATCCCGACTGCTCTATAGGTGCATAGCCACGGGTTCCGTTACCCAACGTGCTGCTGCTCTCAGGCTCGCCGTCGGCGTCATACTGCTTTGAGAGTCCAAAATCTATCAGTACCACCGTTCCGTCACTGCGACGCATCACATTGCCAGGCTTGACATCGAGATGCAGCATAAGATTCTCATGCATATACTGCAACGCCGACCCTATCTGTTTCAGGATACTGACAGCCTCGACTTCGGGGAGGTGACCATTTGGAGCCCTGCCGATATAATTGTCGAGACTCTCGCCATCGATATATTGCATCACATAGTATGTAGTTCCGTTCTCGTCGAAGAGGTCGAGGACCTTGACGATGGAAGGATGGTCCATGCGGCTCAGGTTCTCTGCTTCGCGACGGAACTTCCTCCTGTAGTTCTGGAAAAGAGTACCTTGTGTCCCTTCTACATTACTGCCATCATAAGAACGGCTGTTGAAGTCGCTCATGAAGAACTCCTTGATAGCGACATCCGCTATTCCGCTGTCGAAAGAGCCAAGAGGGCCTGTCAGGGTGGTCCGCATGGTAGCTTGATAGGTAATACCGAAACTTCCCTGTCCAAGTTTACGGACAATGGTATACTTGTTGCCACAAAGCTTTATTCCCCGTTGTAATTCAGATGACATCTGTTCAGTATTTATGGGAAATGTGTGATTTTAATAATTTTAGTCACACAAATAAAATAATTTCACAGTGCAAATTTACACAAAAAAAAGCGAACCGAGATTATTTTTTTTCATCGGATGGAATAATTTTCGTATTTTTGCATTTTAGTTTTTTATAATAAAATGCTTTTATGAAAAGAGTTACGATATTGCTTCTGACCATCGTCGTACTTATCGGAAACATTGAGGCTCAAAAGCTTACAATGCAGCCGAGTACCAAACTATACGGTTACAAGAACGCCGAAGGCGGATGGCAAATTGCCCCACAATTCCAGTATGCATTCGAATTTCAGGGTCACTTCAAGCGTTTTGCCGTGGTGAAACTCGACCGATTCTGGGGTTGTATCGACGTACGCGGCCAGATGATTGTCCGCAACATCTTCCACACCTCCGACGAGGCGGAGATGGCCGGCAAGGAATGGGAGAAAGGCGACGAGCCCGGCAAGTGGCTCTACCCTGCCCAGAACCCAGCCGACGGCAAATGGGGCTATATAGACTACTACGGCAACTGGAAATTCGAGCCACAGTATGAGAGGGCCACGGTATTCCATGGCGACGAGCCTATGAGTTTCGCTGCCGTGAGGTTAGGCGGCCGCTGGGGTTGCATAGACCGCAAAGGAATTATGGTCATCGCTCCCACCTTCATGGAGGAAGACCATGCCGTGCTCGCCGGCAACCAATGGATTTACGCCCGCCACTACGACACGTGGCGTTACCCCACGAAAGACAAGTCCACCGGCAAATGGGGATATGTGAACTATCTGGGTCGTTGGGTTATAGAACCCGAATATGAAGCTTTCGACTATTTCGGCGATGACAACAACTATATCTACGCCCAAGTGAAGAAAAACGGTCGTTGGGGCAGCATAGACCGCAACGGAAACATCGTCTCACAGTGCATCTTCTACACCCGCGACGATGCCGACTATGCCCTCAGCCAGAAAGAGCATGGCCGCAATATCAACGAATGGCGTCTGCCTGTGACAGACATTGAGACAGGCCTGTACGGATGGGTGGACTATGAAGGCGAATGGGCTATCAGCCCTATATATCAGGGAGCCACGCATTTCATCAACGACACGGGAATGTTCGCCACCTGCAAGCTTGACGGCTACTGGGCAAGTATCGACAATAATGGCGAACTGCTGTCACGCAACGTGTTCACCCTGTCGAGCGAAGCCTACCAGGCCGGATATGAATGGGACAACAACCAGGAACTCGGCCACTGGCTCTACCCAATACGCAACCACGCCACAGGCTACTGGGGATATGTGGATTTCAAAGGTAACTGGGTTATAGAGCCCGTCTTCGAGGATGCCAAGCTGTTCATCAATACCTGGAACAATCGTGCCGCTCCTGCCAAGATGGACGGCCGTTGGGGTTGCATAGACCATACAGGCCAGTTCGTGGTGAAGAACATCTACACCACATCGGCGGAAGCTTACGAAGCAGGCCGCAGATGGAGCGAGAAAAACAAGTTTTGAGCGAGCCTTTGCGTTAATGAATGAGTGTCGAATTGCTGAAATGTTTGAAATTGTTATTTGTCGGCAATGAATTATCACATACATAATGCAACTGTTGTCAACGAAGGTGAAATTCGCCAAGGGGACGTATACATTATCGATGGACTCATAGTTCTGCCCGACAGCGAAGATATTCAAAATTCAAAATTCAAAATTCAAAA
>JAGADZ010000045.1 GCA_017613375.1 Bacteroidales bacterium
AAACGCCACGACGTTGCGGACAAGAGTCTAATGCAGGAGACTTGCTTTTGTACTCCATTTTCTGACGTCCTTTGCGAACTAATTGCTGAATTGTTGGCATTGTTACTTTTTAATATTATTATTTCTAAATTAATGTTTTCCGTTTATTTTTACGGACACAATCCGCCCATAAAATGGAGTGCAAAAGTACAATCATTTTTTTTACTGACAAAGTGTTGCTTATCCAAACAGTGTTAAAAAAAATTAAAATTCTTCCGCAAAACTGTTTCTTAGTTAGTTACAATTGTGTTAAAATACTTTTTGAAGCCTATTTTTTTGCTATTTTTTTCTGTTTTTCAGGCACTGTTTTTTGTCAAAATTTCGATTTTCGAACAATTTTATCAACAGCTGTTGAAAAGTTTTTTTTGGAGGGGCATCATCTCCCGTCGTCCATCTGTCCTGAGTGTACAGCGACCGGTTCTCAGCCCCCCCATATTTCCGTCACGACTTCACTATCCGGGGAAATGCCTGTTTTTTTTTTCTGTTTAGGTTATCCTTCTTTTCCATCCATTGGCTAAAAAGCGGTGGAGACATTATAGCGAATGTTTATATCAGGTCTTATGAATGGCAGACTGAATGTCGCAGACGCACCTTTCATGCATGCCCGATATTTCGATGTCCCATCCATACAAATTCAGGTATTTGAAGCATAAGTCAACGACAGAAAAAAAATGCGTCCTCATAGCAATAGAAACAATAATAACCAAAGCTTTTCGTTTAATGTACTATGCAAAACTCAAAAAACACAACTTTACTTCTCACTATACTGACGGCACTGGTCGCGGGAGTTTGTATCGGGCTATTGATTCCCAACAACGGGGTCCGCAAGTCTGAAGGTTTTGTCTCCCAAGACATAAGAGCCTCCAATAAACTCGATGCAATATGGGGTATTGTCGAACGCCACTATGTCGACAATCTTTCGGCCGACACCGTGATGGACAAAGTGTATGCAGCAATACTCTCTGCCCTTGACCCTCACAGCCGTTACCTGTCAGCCAAGGAGTTGGCCCGAGAGTCTGAGACGCTACAGGGTTATTTTGACGGAGTGGGCATAGTACTGCGAGTAGTGGACGACACCATTTGTGTCGACCAAGTAATCCCTGGAGGGCCTTCCGACAAAGCTGGCATCATAGCCGGCGACAGGCTCCTGTCTGTAGACAGTTCCAAACTGTCAGGTGTCAAACTGCCTGTAGACAAAGCCGTGCAGCTCCTCAGGGGGCCTCGCGGCAGCCAAGCGTCAATACTTGTGAAGCGACCCACAGAACCCTCAGCACGCATCATCAAAGTCTCTCGCAACGTCATAAAAACCCCGAGTCTGGCATACAACGGCATGCTCGACAAACAGACAGGCTACATCAGGCTTACGCAGTTCTCCGAATCTACCTATGAAGAATTTTGTGCAGCAGTCCGGAATCTTCGCAAAAAAGGTATGAAACGCATGATTCTGGACCTCCGCGACAACAACGGAGGATTGCTCAGTGCCGCACTGAACATCTGTGACGAGCTATTGTCTGGCGACGAGCTGATTGTTTACACCGAGGGCGCCCACAGTCGACGCAAAGAGGTACACTCTCACCGCGGTGGACTGTTCGCCGAAGGGGAGCTGATAGTATTGATAGATGAATTCTCTGCCTCGGCAAGCGAGATTGTCGCAGGTGCCATACAAGACAACGACCGCGGTCTCGTCGTAGGGCGTCGTTCTTTTGGCAAAGGCCTTGTGCAGCAACAGTTCGACTTGAGGGACAACTCTGCAATAATGCTTACCATTGCACGCTACTACACACCGTCTGGGCGATGCATTCAAAGACCCTATGACAAAGGCACCGACGAATACTATTCCGATTTCATCCAACAGCTGACACAGAATATTGAAAAAGACTCTGTCCTGATGCAGATTACCGATTCCACCCAATACCGAACCGTAAAGGGGCGTATCGTCTATGGCGGAGGCGGAATATATCCAGACCACGTAATCAATTACAAGAAATATCCGGACATAGCTTATTACAATGCTCTGATAAACAAAAACATCTTCAGCACCTACACATTCAACTTCATTTCCTACAACGGAGCCGTAATCAAGCAAGAATATCCAACCGAAGACAACTTCGTGAACAACTACAAGGTCAGCGACCAGATGATTGAGGCCATAGTCCGCTTAGGCGAGAAGCAAGGATTGTCACGCAACACTAAATCCATTTCGAGATACAAGGAGGAGATGCGTTCGCTGACCAAAGCCCTTATCGGCAATATGCTCTATTCCTCCGCAACCTACTACAGAGTCCATATCTGGACCGACCCTGAAATTAAAGAAGCAATTAGTCTTTTTAAATAAAAAACTATAAATCATTATCAAAATGAAAAAAATAGCCTGTCTACTATTGAGCCTTGCCGTTGTCGTTCTCACTTTCGGACAGAATGCGACAATAAAAGGAACCATTGGCGGTCTGAAAGGTATCGGTGACAAAATAGTAATAAGCCGGATAGATAAAAACAAGGTGCTCCCCGTCGATACCGTCACCCTTGATGCATCAGGCAACTTCAGGTGCACCCTTCAGCTGGCAAATCCGACACTGTATCTGATAAATGTCCTCGACAATCCCGACATCCCTGTGTCACACATCATGGCAACGCCGAAAGAGACAATCAATATCTCCATGACTTACGATAGCGATGTGAATTATATGGTGATAAATTCGGCAAGCGGTTCAAAGAATGTACAACTCTACAAAGAATTCAACGCCCTGATGTACGAGTTCTCAAAAAAAGCACAAGCCCTTGACACTGAATTCGGACAGCCTGGCACCAGCAACGAACGCAAAGAACAGATCTCCGCTATATTCATGGAACTTCAGGTCAGCAACAATATCGCCATTCGTCAGCTGATATCAAGAAATACTGATGTGCTGATGAGCGCCTTTCTTGTCACCTATTTCGACAGCGATTTCGAGACCTATGCCGACCTTTACGAGGCAGTGCAGAAAGGTCTTGAGAAGCAATATCCCGACAACCAGTTCGTACAATATGTAGCGTCTAAAGTACAAACCAACCTAGGCCCCGGACACATGGCCCCGGAGATAGCGATGAACAACCCTGAAGGAAAAGAGCTGAAACTCTCCAACCTGCGTGGCAATATCGTGCTGATAGATTTCTGGGCTTCCTGGTGCAGCCCCTGCCGTGCCGAGAATCCCAACGTGGTGCGTCTCTATAACAAATACCACTCCAAAGGCTTCGAGGTCTTCAGTGTCTCCCTCGACAGAAGCCGAAACGAATGGCTCAACGCAATAAACCGCGACGGGCTAATATGGAGCAACCATGTCAGCGACCTCAACGGATGGACCTCCTCGGGCGGTGCCACCTATGGCATAACATCGATTCCAAGCACCGTCCTTGTAGACCGCGAAGGCAGAATCATAGCTCGCAACCTTAGAGGCAGCGACCTTGAAAGGAAACTGCGTGAAATATTCGGAGAATAATGAATCCATAACACCCCTTGCAATGTACAGCTACGAGTATCCACGACCTGCAGTAACGGCAGACATCGTTCTCTTCAACCTCGACGAAACAGAAGTTCTCCTGATACGGCGGGGAAACGACCCCTTCAAAGACCACTGGGCTTTCCCCGGCGGTTTTTTCGATATGGCCGACAGAGACATTGAACATACCGCGTCACGCGAACTACAAGAAGAGACAAGTCTCACAGGAATACATCTAAGTCTGGCATGCGTTGCATCACGCGACGGCAGGGATCCTCGTGGACGCACCGTGACAGTTGTTTTCACCGGAATTGTCGACCCTTCCGCCATCAATCCTCGTGGCGGCGACGACGCCAAAGAAGCACGCTGGTTCAAACTAACAGAATTGCCACCACTGGCATTCGACCATGGCGAGATACTTTCAAAAATCGCCAAATAATAACCAATATGTTTTCATTGAAAAAGTAGCCATTAACTATAACGCTCCTAGCAACCTTGAAACAAAGACAAATTGCACATTCTTCATCGGTTATACCGACAAAGATGTCTTCGCTGGGAAAACTCCCAATGACTACGTCCCGTTCAGTGACCTGCACAAAGTGTATGAAGGACCCCTCTATTGCGTCAATGGATGGAATGAATTCTTTTTTGATTCCGTCTTCGAATACGACGGTGTCTCCAATCTTGTTTTTTGTTTTCTCGACAACAGCGGAGATATCGACGGCAGTTTGCCGACATTTTCCTGCACCAATACTCCTGGGCGTCACACGACGCTGTTTTGCGTAGGCCTTAACACTTTGGACCCCTCTGATTTATCCACGCTGACGTTATCCAACTGGGAAGAAATGCGTTGCGACATCCGCTTCAGCGGATGCCCCTCCAATGGAAGCGGCACAAGGGTTCAGGTTGCCTATGATGAGCCCACCGTTACTGTACAGCAACGTACGATAACTGTCGAAGACCCAAACAAACGCAATGTAACACTCTATGACATCACTGGCCGTCGCATTTGTTCGTCTTCCGGGAAAGAGCAATCAATACTGACTGCACCCGCCTCAGGAATATTCCTACTCAGCATCGACGGCCTGCCCGCCAGAAAGATT
>JAGADZ010000046.1 GCA_017613375.1 Bacteroidales bacterium
CTTCCCCATAGCCTTCTTCGTAATGCAGCCGTATCACTTCATTGAAGTACTTGCACTGCTTTTCTGTGTGTAATTTGTACATCGTTAACTCTTGTTTGTGAGTCAACTTTTTTCAGGACAATACACTTTCCACAGCCCCTTGCCTTACGGCTCCCCGAGGTGGCGGAAGATGATCTGCACCTGGAGGGGGCTGAGCTGCTTGCGGGTCTTGACGTACTTGGCGGCAAGAAGGTCGGCCATGAGGTCGGCATTGGAGTGGATTTCACGGGCAAAGAGGCGACGGGCGACTTCTTTGTCATAGCCAGGGAAATAGAGCCTGGCCAGGTCCTGTTTGAATGTATAACCTGACATTTCGGTTGATTTTTAATTGGTTAATAAAAAGTGTGAATTGCCATCTAATACATTATCTTCTTTCGGAGAAAGATTAGATAGATTCCAAAAATCAACCAAAAGGCGTAGAGCGGTCTGCAAACGCCGACTGACAAAAAAGTGACAAAAAAGTGATGTACGACAGAAAAAATTACCTCAAAAGGTTATAATTCGAAAAAAAGTTGTATTTTTGCATTTTGAAAAAATGTGATTTGATATGCCAGAAATAAGCAAATTCTACGGGATACTGATTTACATGTATATCGATGACCACAACCCACCTCATTTCCATGTAATTTACGAGGGAGAAGAGGCTATGATCGACATTAAGGACGGACATATTACCGGTTCTCTTCCACGAAGAGCCCTCCGTCTTGTATATGAGTGGCTTGACCTGCACAAGGAAGAGCTTCTTGAAAATTGGAACCAACTGAAAAACAGTGGTGCGATAAAGAAGATTGAACCTCTTAAATAGTTTGCCATGAACAATGTGTTTTTTTTGAAAGTCACATCTGCCGAGTATGTCCGCGACTATATCCTCAAACTTACCTTCAATGACGGGGCGGTAAAAACAGTGGATTTTACGCCGCTGATGCAGAAGGGCATCTGTCGCAAGTTGCAGGACATGGACTATTTCCGCAATTTCACGCTTGACCCCTTCACTGTCGACTGGAACAACGAAATCGGCTTTGCCCCGGAATCCCTTTATGAGCGCGGTGTCGCAGTTGCCTGATATTCCCAACCATGAGCAAGACGGCGGAACTTTTCAATGAGTGTGTCGCTGCCACACCGAAGGACATAAAGCAGCGTGTGGAATGGTCTTTTGAGATTGCCGACAAGATAGACGGCATCTTGAAGGAACGCGGCATGACGCAGAAGGAGTTTGCCAGGCAAGTGGGACGGTCGGAAGCCGAAGTGTGCCGCTGGGTAGGTGGTACGCATAACTTCACGTTGGCGACACTGGCCAAGATTTCGGATGCGCTGGGGGTGCCGATGATAAGGGTGTAAGTTCCGGCTGTTTGCAGATAAAGACAGCAACCTCTTGTGCGATGTTCTATCGCGCGAGGGGTCGCTGGTTCTTTGGAGGAGGGTTACGATTTAATCGCGACACACACTGGATGGGGGCGCGATGGCATCGCGGGGAAAGGAAGAAGATGAGAAAAACAGACAGAAAATAATGGGGATTTTAAAAACGTCAAGGCCGGGATGATCTGCCGCATCAGGGATTTCACGCTCTGGATTTGCATATGATAAACTCTAAATTAAATTTTTGAACACGAATTGCACGAATTGTACGAATTTACACGAATTATTCGATTTATTTGTGCAATTCGTGTTCGTTTTGTGGATTTTTAGAGATTGACATAACAGACTCTATTCCATTCAATCTCTTTTGTTTTTCTTTTCCAAATCAAATAGTAAGGCGTAGCCTTGTATTATAGTACGACAGACCCAGTGTCCTACATCAAAAGTCGCTTGGTCGGAGGGTGACAGGAAATCACGAGCGGGGCGGTGTAAAAGACGCGAGGTGTCTGAGCAAGGGAACCTTTAAAAGATTGTAAATAAAGGAGAAGTGATGTCTTTACGGAAAAAAGTAAAAAGGGCAGGACAGACTTGCGAGTTCCCGCGTCACACCGTCCTGCGACAATGATTCCCGTCACCCTGAGCCGCGTTCCTTGGGAGAGACCAAAAAAGCTCTTTTCTTTTTGCAACTCCTTCGACTTTTCCGAAAAAAGAGGAATTTTTCGGGTCTCGGCTCACAAGTCCACAGGACTTGTTCATGTTAGGCTTCGGCAAAAGAAAAGTGAATACGAGACAAAAAGAAAAGAATAAGCAAAAGAAAAGTAAAGAAAGAGAATCTAAGACATGAGGCAGTCTAAAACTTCACGACATCTATGAGGCGGACGCCGTCCAGCCAGACGGCTATGCATCCCACGGCACCGTCGTCGCCGGCATCCTCCCAGTTCTCTATGGGCTGGAGAGTCACGGCATTGACAATCTCGAAATATTCAGGCTCGAATTTCAGTCCGTCGGGGCATTGATCGGGATTGACCTCATGAAACGAGGCCAGAGTGCTCATGACCCATTCCTTGACTTCGTCGACATCCTCGTATTCAGCCATCTCGGCAGCCTGCTGCAGGGTGTCGTAGATTGCCGGTGCCACGGCACGGGCGGCAGGCGACAGACGCATATTGCGGCTGGAGAGAGCCAGACCGTCATCGGCACGCACTATGGGGCAGGGCACAATCTCAATATTGTAGTGGATCTGCTCGACAAGGTTGCGGATGATGGCCAGCTGCTGGTAGTCTTTCTCGCCGAAATAGGCACGCCGCGGCTCCACGATGTCGAACAGACGACGCACCACGACGGCGACGCCGCTGAAATGGCCAGGGCGTTGCGGACCTTCCATGACCTCCTCAAGAGGACCGAAATGGTAAGTCTCCGTCACAGGTTCGGGGTACATCTCTTCGACCGTAGGGAGGAAAACCATGTCGGTGCCCACCGACATGAGTTTCTCGCAGTCCGCCTCGACGGTACGGGGGTACTTTGCCAAATCCTCCTTGTTGTTGAACTGGATAGGATTGACGAAAACGCTTACGACAACGACATCGTTGTCTTCTTTGGCCTTACGAATCAAGGAGAGGTGACCGTCGTGCAAGGCTCCCATCGTGGGGACCAGTCCGACGCTTTTGCCGGCAGCCTTGGCGGCGGCAACGGCCTCTTTCAATGATGCTACTGTTTCGAATTTCTGCATATCTGATTTCTTTTTTTTCAATTATTATTATTCCACCTCCTCGTATTCGGTGAACTCATCGTCATCGTTGGAGCGAGGCTTGTAGGCAGTCCTGTTCATCAATTTCTTGGGGAGTTCCAGCAGGTAGTTCAGTGCAGTGATTATCAGGCTGAACAAAAGGGCATATCCAAACGAATCCACTTCAAAGGGACCCACGATGGCATCTGTCATCTCTATGATAAAGGCATTGATGAAGAAGATGAAGACGCCCATGGTGATAATGGTGAACGGCAGAGTGATAAATATCAGTATCGGCCTGATGAAATTGTCGAGCAGAGCTATCACCGCCGCCGTGACTACTGCCACAGCCACGCTGCCGCCGACGATACGCACGCCGGGGAGCAGGTATATGGCTATGATGGTAGCCAGCGTAAGGATGACCGTACGTGTAAGGAAGCCCCAAGGACCGGAATCTATTTGCTGTATCTTTATTTCAGGCATTTTTTTATAATGTTTAAAGGTTATAGTTTAAAGGTTAAAGGTTTTTATAGCTAATAGTCAAATTATTAAAACTGTAATTACAGCATTTTTTTATTACTAAATCTCTATCTCCCCTTTGCCCTGACGGAGCAGTTCCATGTTCCCTCCGCTGCAGTCCACCACCGTAGAGGGAGCATCCTCTCCGATACCGCCATCCACTACGATGTCGACCTGATGGCCGAAAAGTTCATGGATAAGCTCGGGGTCTGTGAGATACTCCGTCTCGCGTTCGTCGTCAAGGGTACGTACCGAGGTGCCTATCAGAGGGCATCCCACGGCACGGATGATGGCGTTACATATAGGGTTGGCAGGGACACGAACACCTATAGTCTTGTTAGGGTTCAGATAGTTGCGAGGCACGTCGTTGTTGGCATCCATAACGAAAGTGAAGGGACCCGGCAGGCATTGTCTGAGAAGTCTGAAAGTGTCTCGATCCATAGGACGCACATAGTCCGACACGCTGCTGAGGTCGGCACAGAGCATGGAATACTTGGCTTTCTTCAGAGTGAATCCTTTCAGACGGGCGATGGTCTCCACAGACTTCTTGAATTCCATGCTGCAGACGAAAGCATACAGAGTATCGGTAGGAACTATAGCTATGGCTCCTTCCTTAAGCCTGTCGGCTACCTTGTTGATTTCGTTACTATTGGGGTTATCTTGATATATCTTTACTATCATTGTTCCCTACCATTTTGAAGATGCAAAAGTACAAAGAAATTGAGAAACGAAAAGTGAAAAGTGAAATTTATTTTACCATAGGTTCAATAATAAACAAATAAAAAGGGCGTTATATGATACCGATAAAACAATCCACATATGAAGAAAGTACGTTTTTCGATAATAGCGTTCTGTGTTCTGGCACCTTTGGCGTTGATGGCGCAGAAGTCGCCGAAGTTCGACAAATACTTCGACAATGCCACACTTCGCATAGACTATTACCGCCAAGGCAATTTCAATTACGACACCTGTATCCTAAAAGGGTTTGTAAAGCAGAACACCCTCTGGGCCGGTTCACTGACGCAACTCCTCGACCCCATCGACAACGGCGAATACCGTCTGCTGGTGAAAGACGCGGCGACAGGCAAAGAGCTCTATTCGCGTTGCTACAACTCCCTTTTCCACGAGTACCGCGACACCAAGCCCGGCCATGACAGCGTGGCAACTTTCGAGGAAGTCATGCTTATGCCCATGCCGAAAAAGCCCGTGCTGGTCTGTCTGCAGAAGAGGGACGAGAAGCAGAAGTTCCAAACCACGGCGGTTTTCCCCTTCGACCCCAGTTCAGAAGCTGCAATGACGCCTTCCAACGCGACCACGCCGATAAAGCTGCTGTACAACGGTGACAGCCACAAGAAAATCGACGTAGTCATCGTCGCCGAGGGCTATGGCAAGAAAGACGAGAGGAAGATGCGTGAGGATTTCGACAAATTTACCTCCTATCTGCTTGGCCAAGAGCCTTTCAAGAGCCGCCAAAAAGATTTCAACGTATGGGGTGTGGGCTTCCTTGCCGACGAGAGCGGCGTCACCAACCCCCTCAAGAACCATTATGTGAACAGTGCCGTCGGGTCGTCGTACAACACTTTCGGAAGCGACCGATACCTTATGACCATGCAACTCTTCAAATTGCACGACCTGCTCAGCGGCTGTCCCTACGACCATATCATCATCATGGCCAACTGCGACACCTACGGAGGGGGAGCAATATACAACTTCTATGCTTTCAGTGCAGTACAGGAGATGTCGATGTGGATACTGCCCCATGAACTGGGACACAGCATCGGAGGTCTGGCAGACGAATATGTCGACGAAGAGCTGAGTTATAACGATATTCACAAGATGGACCAGGAGCCTTTGGAAGCCAATATCACCACTCTGGTGGATTTTGCCTCCAAATGGCAGGACCTCGTCCCCAAGAAGACCCCCATTCCAACGCCCCCCGTGAAGGGACTGGGCAGACATGACAACGGACCCATAGGCGTTTACGAGGGTGGCGGCTACCAGCCTCACGGCATCTACAGACCCTGCACGAAATGTATGATGCGTGACTATGCCGATTTCTGCCCCGTCTGCACAAGGACGCTGAACAGGGTGTTCGACCTCTATGTCAGATAGGAGCCCTGCATCAAATCGGAGCAAATGACTTTCACAGAAATAAGTCCGTTTCAGCGTTTTTTAACATTACGGACAAAATAATCATTTGGATTATCCGTTATTTTATCCAGCAAATTACAACATAATAAGAGTGTTAAAAAAGGTCACCAAACTTATTCCGATACCCCTGTTCATGGCGTTGCTCTGCGTGGCGTTGCTCAGCACGTCGTGCATCAAAGAGAGCCGCTATCTCACCGACACCTCGGCGAGACTGGCATTCTCGGAGGACACGGTGACTTTCGACACAGTCTTTGCCACCATGGGCACTGTCACCAAGCAGGTGAAAGTGTACAACAACTATGACGAGCCGTTGCTGCTGAACTATGTGACACTCCGCGAGGGAGCCCTGTCGAGATTCCGCATAAACGTCGACGGCGACACCTCTCTCGTGGCCCGGGATGTGGAGATAGGAGCCCATGACAGCATTTTCATCTTCATACAGGCCGTCATAAACCCCAACGACCAGCTGACGCCGTATCTGGTGGAAGATGCCATAGTCTTTGGTTTCAACAACAAAGAGCAGAAGCTCCCGTTGACGGCCTACGGACGCAATGCCGTGTATCACATGCCGAAATACAGGCTTTACAGCACCTACACCGACAGTCACGGCAATATCGACACGATATGGTATCCTTTCTCCATCATCGACTGTGCCAACTGGGACCACACACGACCCCATGTCATCATGGGTTATGCCGTGGTCAACAGCAACGAGACCCTGCACCTCACCGCCGGCGACGAACTCTATTTCGGCAACGACAGCTATCTGTGGATTTACGACAGTGCCTCGCTCGATGTGCAGGGAACCCGCGAGAGACCCGTACTCTTCACCTCGATACGGCATGACGGCCACTACGACAGCCTGCCCGGTCAGTGGGGCTATGTATGGCTCTCCGCCGGCAGCAAGGACAGCCGAATAGACTGGGCCGTCATGGAGAACGGCCTCGCCGGTCTGCTGGTGGACACCAATGTCAATGCCAACCCCACCCTTGTCATCAGCAACAGCGTGATAATAAACCACTCCTATAGTGGAATCATAGGACAAGGAGCCTATATCACCGGCGACAACCTGCTTGTCGCCAACTGCGGGATAACGCTGTTGTCGCTGCAGTATGGAGGACGCTACCGGTTCAGCAACAGCACCTTCGCCAACTACTGGAGCCACAATGCACGCAGTGCCCCCGCCGTGGTGCTGAACAACCACTACGACATACGCCAAAACAACAGCATCACCACCTACCCTCGCGACCTGCAACAGGCCGATTTCTTCAACTGTATCATCTATGGCAACTACACCGGACGCGACAGCACCGGGGAGCTGTTGCTTGACTATCTGCCCGGAGCCTCTTTCAACTGCGGCTTCCATTACTGCCTGATTCGCACCTTCAGCATAGACAGTGGCGACTATGGCGACAGCCATCTGCTAATCAACCGCGACCCCCTGTTTGTCAACCCCCGACACGGCGACTTCCATCTTCAGGAAGGGTCTCCCGCCATAGGCAGCGGCAACGCCGCATACCTGATAAGAAACACCGACCTTGACGGCAATCCCCGCAAGACACCTCCCTCGATAGGGGCCTACGAAGCGGAATGACAGAAACGCTCTAAAGAACAGTTTAACAATCAGAAAATAACAAAACAACAATTCCATGTACAACTACATCAGCGGTCGCCTGGACGAAGCGACACCCTCATATGCCGTAGTGGACTGCCACGGAGTGGGATATCTCTTGGAAATCACGCTGAACACCTACAGTGCAATAAAAGAGCTCAGCGATGTCAAACTGTTGGTCCACGAAGTGGTACGTGAAGACGCACACCTACTGTTCGGTTTCTTCACCGAGGCCGAACGCCAGATGTTCAGGCTGCTGATCAGCGTGAACGGCATCGGAGTGGGCACGGCGCGAGTGATGCTCTCCTCCCTCACCGTCGAGGAAATCAGCCAAGCCATTGTAGAGCAGGATGTGAAGCGTGTACAGAAAGTGAAAGGTATCGGAGCCAAGACCGCCCAGCGTGTGCTGCTCGAGTTGCGCGACAAGGTAGACCCCTTCGCCGTCGGCAGCCTTGGAGCAGGGACCATGGGAAGCTCTGCGAACAATAAAAACGCCGAAGAGGCGTTATCCGCATTAGTCATGTTGGGTTTTGCCAAGCCCGCAGCCGAGAAAGCGGTTGCCAAAGCCGCCGACGCCGACAAGACTGCATCTGTAGAGGAGCTTATAAAACAGGCTCTTGCTATGGGTATATAATTTTTTCAACTACTAAACCACACACTCTCTCTTGACCCGACGACAAGCAGACATAAAGTCCTTAAAAAGAGCGCTGCATACAGTGAGCGGCATACTGGGTGCCCTGGCACGGCGTATCATTGTCAGTGCCTCTTCGCTGGCATTGCTTGCCGCACTGCTTGTACCTGCAGCCGTGAGGGCTCAGGAGGACAGCACCACGCTGCGATTCCCATTACCGTCGGGCGACTCACCACACAGCCCTCTCTATCTCAACAACCCGTCGAACATGACCACCTCGGTGGAGTACGACCCCGCCTCGCATGGATATATCCTTGTCACCAAGGTGGGCTCCGTGGTCATCAGCAAGAAGTATATGAGCTTCGCCGAATACCAAGACTGGAGTATGCAGCAACTGATGAACAACTACTGGAGCGAGAAAAGCAAGGAGAACGTCAACCTCGGAGAAGACGGCCTGCTCAGCAAGATTCCAGGCTTCAACGAGATAAGCCGCAAACTGGAGAGTCTCATGGGCAAGCCTGAGATAAGCATCACCCCTTCCGGCAGTGCCGACCTGACGCTGCAGGTGATAAACAACTACACCGACAACCCGATGCGTGACGAGAACCTGCGAAGCCAGACCAATTTCGACTTCGACGAGAACATACAGCTCACCCTCAACGCCAAGATCGGAGACCTGTTCAATTTCGACATCAACTGGAACACACAAGCCACCTTCGATTTCGAGAACCAGATAAAACTGAAATACGAAGGCAAGGAGGACGACATCCTCCAACTCCTCGAAGCCGCCGACATAAGCTTCCCGCTGAACACCACACTTATCAAGGGAAGCCAGCGTCTCTTCGGTATCCACACCAAACTGAAATTCGGCAACCTGACCATCGATGCCGTCGCCAGCCAGAAAGAGACCAGCACCGAGAACATGCAGGTGCAGGGAGGCGCGTCGTCGCAGGAATTCGAGATACGCGCCGACGAGTATGAAGAGAACCGCCATTACTTCATCTCGCAATATTTCTACGACAACTACAACAAAGCCATGTCCACCCTTCCCGTGGTGAACAGCAATATCAAGATTATCCGCATCGAGGTATGGCGTACCAATATCGGAGCCGCCGTGACCAACAACCGCAACATCCTGGCTCTCACCGACCTCGGCGAGCACACCACCTCAAGCCCCGGAGTGACCCCAGGAAGCAGTATCCTGCCCAACAGCTACACCAGCAACAACCTGCTGTCCCTCATGAACCCCTCGGCGATACGCAGCATCAACAGCGTGTCGTCATACATGGAAGGCCTCGGCTTTGTGGGCGGCAAAGACTACGAGAAAGTGGAGAGCGCACGTCTGCTCAACAGCAACGAGTACACCTTCAACAGCCAGCTGGGATTCATCACCCTGGCACAGCCGCTGAGCAACGACCAGATTCTCGCCGTAGCCTACCAATACCAAGTGATAGGCGACACGACGGTATATCAGGTGGGAGAGCTGACCACCGACGGAGTCAACGACCCCAACACCCTCGTGGTGAAGCTGATAAAAAGCTCGAGTGTCAACAGCCGCAGCCCCCTGTGGAAGCTGATGATGAAGAATGTCTACTTCCTGAAAAGCACCCAGCTGAGCAGGGAGAATTTCCGTCTCAACGTGCTTTATGAGAATCCCGAGGGCGGCGTGGGAATAGGCTATTTCACCGAAGGCCCCAAAGAGGGTGTCCCCCTCGTTGAAGTCTTCGGACTGGACCGTATGGACGCCTCCCAGAACTACTATTACCCCGACGGAGTCTTCGACTGGTTCGACAGTGCCGCCTTCAAAGGAGGTATCATCCAGGCCACCACGGGACGCATCTTCTTCCCCTATGTGGAGCCTTTCGGCAAGGACCTGAGGGAAATCTTGGGAGACAACACCTTGGCAAACAAATACTGTTTCGACTCCCTCTACACCATGACCCAGACGCTGGCACAGCAATATGCCGACAAGAACAAATTCTATCTCGAAGGCTACTACACCAGCTCGGTGAGCGGCGAGATATCCCTCGGCTACAGCGTGACACAGGGAAGTGTGACGGTGACGGCTGGCGGCATGCCGTTGATAGAGAATGTAGACTACACCGTGGACTACACGATGGGAACGGTGCGAATCATCAATGAGAGTCTTCTCGCCTCGGGGACCCCCATCAGCGTGAGCAGCGAGAACAGTTCGTTCAGCATGCTCACCAAGACGATGCTGGGACTGCACCTAAACTATGAATTCGACCCCGACATCAATCTCGGCGCCACATTCATGAATCTGAGGGAGAAGCCCATGACCCAGAAGAACAATTTCGGGGACGAGCCCACGAGCAACAGTATCTGGGGTCTTGACTTCAACTACCGTCATGACGTGCCGTGGATAACGAAAATCATGGACTGGCTGCCTGGTCTGCAGACCAAGGCCCCATCCACGCTGACCCTCCAGGCCGAATTTGCCCATTTCATTCCCGGCATGGCCAATACCGGCAGCGAAGACGGCAAGGTGACCTATATCGACGACTTTGAGGGAGCGGAGAGCAATATCGACCTTAAAGGGAGCAGCTACTGGCATCTGGCCAGTACGCCTCAGGACTTCCGCTCGTCGCTGCCTATGTTTCCCGAGACGGCGTTAGGGACAGGTCTTGCCTACGGCTTCAACCGAGCCCGCATATCGTGGTACAAGGTAAGCCAGATATTCAGCAGCAGCAGCTGTCCCGAGAATATCGACGAAGACGACCGTTCGCACCCCTACGCGCGTGAGATTTCCGCCAAGGAGGTGTTCCCCAACAAAAGTATCGCGGCGGGAGACCGCAATATCCTTTACGAGATGACCGTGGCCTACTACCCCTCGGAACGTGGTCCCTACAACTTCGATGTGTCGCCGTCGCCCTACAGTGCCGGTATCGCCGCCGACGGAAGCCTCAACGACCCCGCGTCGCGATGGGGCGGCATCATGCGTGAGCTGACCTACACAGACTTCGAGAGTCAGAATATCGAAACCCTGGAGTTCTGGCTTATGGACCCCTTCATAGACCCCGAGACAGGAGAGCATGACGATTCCCGTACCGGCGGCAAGCTCTACATCAACCTGGGCGACATCAGCGAGGATATCCTCCGTGACGGCCGCAAAGGCTTCGAGAACGGACTGCCCACGGGTCCCACACCGGAGGACTTCGCCGCCAATCCCGTCGACACGACCATCTGGGGCCGTGTGCCTGTCATGCAGGCCGTGGTCAACGCCTTCGACAACGACGAGTCGTCGCGCATCTATCAGGATGTCGGCTACGACGGATTGGGCAGCACCAACGGAATCGACGACGAACGCACCTTCTTCGCCGACTACATCAACAGCATCGCCGTACTCTACGGCACATCGTCGCAGGCCTACCTGCAGGCCGTGAACGACCCTGCCGGAGACGATTTCCGCTACTACCGCAGCAGCTACTACGACGAGAACAACGTGAAAATCAACGACCGCTACAAATACTACAACAACCCCGAAGGGAACTCCGCCACACGTGCCAACAGCGACGAATCCTACAGCACGGAAGCCAGCAACTACCCCAACGTGGAAGATATCAACCGCGACAACACCCTCAGCGAGAGCGAGAACTACTATCAGTATGTCGTCAATCTGCGTCCCGACCAGATGGTAATAGGCCAGAACCATATCGTCGACATCCAGGAGGCCCGCAATATCCAGCTCGCCAACGGAAAGACCACCACCTGCCGCTGGTACCAGTTCAGAATCCCCATACGGGAGCCCGACCAGACCATAGGGAACATCAACGGCTACCAGTCCATACGTTTCATGCGTATGTTCCTCAACGGATTCGAGGATCCCATAATACTGCGTTTCGCCACCCTCGAACTGGTCTACGGCACCTGGCGTAAATACAGCGAAGACCTCCTGCAGCCCGGAGACTATCCCACAGGCATGGACGACAACACCACCTTCACCCTCTCGACGGTGAACATCGAAGAGAACGGAAGCCGTGACCCCGTGCCCTACAACCTGCCGCCGAACATAGAGCGTGAGACCTGGTATTCGACCACGTCGTCCTATACCGAACTCAACGAGCAGGCCCTCTCGCTCGACATACAAGACCTCAATTCCGGCGACGCCCGCGCCATCTACCGCAACGCACAGTACGACCTGCGCTACTACGGCAAGCTGAAGATGTATGTCCACGCAGAGAAAAAATTCGAAGCCGACGCCCTCGACGACGGCGACCTGACACTCTTCGTGCGTCTGGGCAGCGACTTCACCAGCAACTACTACGAATACGAGATACCACTGGCATTGACACCGTGGGGCACAAATGCCGAGAACCGCGAACAGATATGGCCACAGGAGAACAACGTCGAGATAGACCTGCAGCGGCTTGTGGAGATAAAAACCAACCGAAACAGGCTGATACGCAGCGGCGAGTCGGAATACAACAGTCTGATGCTCTACAGCGAGTTCGTCGACGGCCATCGCTATACCGTGATGGGGTCGCCGAACCTCGGCAAAGTGAAAGTCATCATGGTGGGTGTCCGCAACCCCAAGAAGGAGAGCCTCACCGACGGCAACGACATGCTGCCCAAGAGCGCCATAGTGTGGATAAACGAATTGCGGCTCTCGGACTATATCAACAAAGGCGGATGGGCCGCCATGGCACTGGCACGCACCAATCTGGCCGACGTCGGCAACCTGTCGCTGTACACCTCATACACGACATCGGGCTTCGGCAATCTCGAAGACAAACTCAACAAACTGGAGCTCGTCAACACCTTCAATATCCAGACCACCCTGAATATGGAGATGGGCAAATTCTTCCCCGACACATGGGGGATGCACATACCCCTCTATCTGGACTACAACAACCAGATTGGCAGCCCCGAATACAATCCGCTCGACCCCGACGTGAACCTGCACGAAGACCTGCAGACC
Organism: Bacteroidales bacterium; assembly: GCA_017613375.1. Taxonomy (GTDB): domain Bacteria; phylum Bacteroidota; class Bacteroidia; order Bacteroidales; family P3; genus Colimorpha. The sequence continues at coordinate 12,974 of JAGADZ010000046.1, forward strand.
TACCGCACACAGGCTGAGCGTGACTCGGTGAAAGAGATGACACAGCAGCATCGCGCCACGACGAACCTCACACTTACGAACATGAGGAAAGAACGCACCGGCAAGGGTGCCTTGAAGCCCCATTTCTACGACATAGAGAATTTCTCGTTCAGCTATGCCTACAGCGGCGAGCGTAGCAGCGACGACGACATAGAGTACTACAACAAAGACCAGCACCGCGGCGGATTCAACTACACATTCTCCATCTTGCAACCCAAGCAGTACAAGCCCTTCGAGAAGATGAAGCCCTTCCAGAACAAGAACCTGAAATTCATCAAAGACTTCAACCTATGCTTCCAGCCACGCAACGTGTCGTTCTCGACAGAGATGTATCGCGACATCGAATCCACCCTGCTGCGTAACAAGAGCGCCGCCCTCGTGATAATGAAGCCCACCTATTTCAAGCAGTTCACCTGGCGACGGGACTATACCCTGCAGTACGACCCGGCACGCAGTTTCCATATCAACTACAGTGCCAATGCCAACGCCCGTATCGACGAGCCGCCGGGACTGATAGACCGCAGTGCCAACGACTCGCTGTGGCACTCCATCATGAACGGCGGAACGATGCAGAACTTCCGTCAGAACATCGAGGTGAAATGGGACCTTCCACTCAACAAGTTCCCCTATATGGACTTTATCCGTGCACCGCTGAACTATAGCACCACCTATATCTACAACGGCACCACGCAGGCCTTGGCGGCCCAAGGAAGCGTCGTGTCCAATTCGACGACACTGACATTGGGCACCCAAGCCAATTTCCAGACGCTCTACAACAAATTCAAATTGCTCAAAAACGCTTATGCCGTCAAGCCCAAGAAACCCAAAGCCAACAACAAAGGCAAAGACTCCGACGTCAACCGGAACCGCCTCGACCCGCGACGCAACATGGAGCAGCGTGCCGCCGATGCCGCTGTTGCCGACTCTCTGCGTCGCGAGGCTCGCAAGGAACGGCTGCAGGAACTGGCCTACTTCGGACTGCGTTTCGTGACGGGAATAAAGAATTTCAACATGCAGTACAACAGTTCGTTCGGTTCGACAATAGCAGGCTACATGGGTGAGGCGACCATCGTGGGTCTCGACCCAAGCAACTATTGGACGCCGGGCATAGGCTTCGTGCTCGGGATGCCTGCCAACGACAGCAGAGGCTCGGAGAGCGCCCTCGAGTCGATACTGCGTCACGACCTGCTGTCGCACGACACCCTTATGAACACGCCACATGAGAACAGCCAGAACAGGGTGCTCACTATCACGGCGTCGCTGGAACCCATACGCGATATGCGCATCGAGGTGAATGCCACCCAGAACTACTCCATGCGAGAGGAATACTACTACAAGTACATCACCCAACATGACCGCGTGGAAGGACCCCTGTCGTACAGGATGACAGGTTCGTACACCACGACGACATGGGCGTTCCGCACAATATTCCGCAACAGCGACGACCTCTTCGATGAGTTCATGGACAACCGCATCATCGTGGCGGAGCGGCTGGCCTCCATGAATCCCGACCCCTACAGCGACGCGATGGTGCTCGACACCACGATGGGACAGTATTTCCCGGCAGGCTACAGCGCCAACTCACAGACAGTGCTCCTGACGGCATTCCTCGCCACCTACATCGGCGACGACCCGTCGAGCCGTACCTTCTCGCCATTCATGAAGATGCCTCTGCCGAACTGGACCATCAACTACAACGGCTTGAGCAAGATAGAGTTCCTGAAGAAGTGGTTCACCAATATCACGATGACGCACAAGTATATGTCGACCTACACCGTCGGGAATTTCTACACCGATGCCGCCATATCGGGGACCGGCGACGATTACGACTACGGCATGGAATATATCACCAACAACAACGGCGACTACATAGCTCCCGTGAGCATGGACGGAGTGCAGATTTCCGAGCAATTCAACCCCCTCATAAGGTTTACCATGAACATGGTGAACAGCTTCCAGCTGAATCTCTCCATCCAGAAAAGCCGCACCCTTGCGTTGAGTTTCAGCAACAACCAGTTGACCGAGAGTTACCGCAGCGGTGTCACCATAGGAGCCGGCTACAGGTTCAAAGACCTGGAGTTCCATGTCAAGGCGGGCGACAAAATCCACGACCTGAAGAGTGACCTGGTGCTGAATTTCAACCTGACCTATAACAGCAACAAGACCGAGATACGCAAAATCAGCCAGCACACCAGCCAGATATCGTCGGGTTCGCAGGTGTGGATGGTGGACATCTCGGCAGAATATGCACTGTCGTCGACACTGACATTGAGGGCTTTCGTGCAGACCAATATCAACAGACCATATATCTCCAATTCCTTCCCCAACTCCACCACGAAAGGCGGTCTGACGGTACGGTTCTCGTTCTAAGAAACAGATATTATTATGACCACACTAACCACCACTACAGGTTCATGGCTCACGACGGCCATCGAGACGTTATACAGCTGGGTGTGGAGTCCCCTGCTTGTAGGGCTCTGCCTCGCGGCAGGACTCTATTTCTCGCTACGCACCCGTTTTGTGCAAGTACGCCGCTTCGGGCAGATGTTCCGACTCCTTTTCGGCAGTGCCGGCGACAAGCAGAAGACCGGCATTTCCAGCTTCCAAGCCTTCGCCATGGCTTTGTCGGGCCGTGTCGGGACCGGCAATATCGTGGGCGTCGCCACAGCCATAGGCTTTGGAGGCCCCGGAGCCATAGTGTGGATGTGGATAATAGCCTTCTTTGGCGCCGGGAGTGCCTTTGCCGAAGCCACGCTGGCACAGATCTTCAAGGAGAACCACCACGGGGAGTTCCGCGGCGGTCCCGCCTACTATATAGAGAAAGGACTCCATAGTCCCCTTTTCGGCAGCGTTTTCGCCGTCCTCGCCGCCGTGGCGTGCGGCATCTTCCTGCCCCCTGTGCAGTGCAACGGGATAGCGTTGTCGTTCGAACGCTCCCTGGGGGTGGATGCATGGATAGTGGGCCTCGGCGTGGCGATGCTCATCGGACTGGTTATCATAGGGGGAGTGAAACGTATTGCCAACGTGGCACAGATAGTGGCACCCTTCATGGCGTTGCTGTACATACTCCTCTCCCTCGTGGTGCTGGCAATAAACTACAAGGTCGTCCCGGGGGTCTTCATGGAGATGCTTCGAGGCGCCGTGGGTGTCGGCCAGCTTGGAGGCGCCATCCTCGGCAGCACTATAGCGTGGGGCGTGAAACGAGGCATCTACAGCAACGAGGCAGGCCAAGGCACAGGTCCCATCGTAGCTGCCGCCGCCAAGGTGAGCCATCCCGTGAAACAAGGTCTGGTGCAGGCTTTCTCGGTATATATCGACACCCTCCTGGTATGCACAGCCACGGCGATGATGATCCTCGCCTGCAAGACCTACAACATCATAGAGAGCGTGCAGCAAGTGGCAGGCTCAGGAGCCGTGGTGACCTACCTGCAGCAGAACGAGGGGGCACCGCTGGGAGAGCCAGGGGTATTCTACACCTCGGGAGCCCTCGGGACCGTGATAGGGAACCGCGCCGGCGACATGGTCATATCGTTCGCACTCTTCTTCTTCGCCTTCACGACGATAATGGCCTACTACTACTATGCCGAGACCAATCTGGTGTATCTCTTCAGCCGTTTCCGCAGCCGCAAACTGCGACGTTTCAGCAAGATGGTACAGGCGGAACGTATCACTTCCGACAAAGGCGGGAGTGCTGCGAAAGAATGGCTCGACAACGAAGAGAAACGCCTCGCCGAGATTGCCGAGCAATACGAGAAGAAAGACCTCACTTTCGGCGACGACAAAGGCGAGAAGGCTGTCGTCTGGATGCTGCGCTGCGGCACGATAACGGCTGTCTTCATCGGCTCGCTGGTGGGGAGCGGCATAGTATGGACCATAGGCGATATCGGAGTGGGTGCCATGGCGTGGATAAACATCATAGCGATTCTGCTGCTGTCGCCCAAGGCGATACGCAGCCTGAAAGATTTCGAGAAACAGCAGAAAGCCGGCAAAGAGCCTGTCTTCAATCCCAGGGAACTCGGGATAGAGGGAGCTGAGTTCTGGGCTCCCCCAAGGAATGCGGCTCCGGGTGACGGAAATCATTGTCGCGGGACGGTGTGACGCGGGAACTCGCAAGCCTGTCCTACCCTTTTTACTTTTTCCGTAAAGACATCACTTCTCCTTCATTTACAAGCTTTGGAAGGTTACCTTGCTCAGACACCTCGCGTCTTCTACACCGCCACACTCGTGATTTCCCGTAACCCTCCGACTAAGAGACATTAGATGTAGGACGCGGGGGTCGTCATACTATGATGCAGGGCTACGCCTTACTATTCAATATCCACATAACGAACACGGATGATTCGTGTAAATTCGTGCAATTCGTGTTCAAAAATAAATTCATGTAAATCAGTGCTATTTGTGTTAAAAAAACATAATTAGTGGTTGTCATATGCAAATCCAGAGCGTGGAATCCCTAACGCGGCAGCCTTTCCCGGCCTTAACGGAGAAGCGTAAAGAAATACTTTTCGTAGGAGCGTTAAGAATCAATATGTCTGAGCAGGGAACGGACAGAAGCCAATAGAAAAAGGGAGTGCCTGAAAAACACTTCCAAACCAAATTCCTTGGACGACAGTGCGAGTTTATTGATTTAGCTCCGGAGAAGAGGATTTTAGCTTCGCAGTTACGCCGGAGTGCCTTCTCTTGTTTCGTTCTCTTTCGCACTAACGAAAGAGAATGAAAAATAGCAACTTTGGTAAAAGAAAAGTCGATGTAAGATTTGGCAAAAAAATCTAAAAAGAAAAAACCTCACTCCATACACGAACGGCATGCACAACTTTTTTTAGAAAATTTATGACTAAAAATGGGCAGATATGAGAAAATATGAGTATATTTGCAGATTGTACCGTGGTATCCCCGCGGGACACAATTCGCTGTGCGAAAATGTCATACATGCGTACACGCGAATTAGTAAATATATAATAACTGAGAAAAAAAAGATATAAGATATGAGAAAATCGTTCAAAACGTGGATACTTACTGCCCTGGCGACAGCAATGATTTCAGGGCTCCAGGCCCAGGCTCCGTCCCCGTCCCATCCCACCATAGGCGGTGCGGTATATGGCGGAGGCCGTGTTGCCGATGTCAATGGAAGCACCCTCGTAAAGATCGTGAACTGTGAAACCATCGGTGCCGTCTTCGGCGGCAACGACATTGCCGGCAAGGTATTGGCAGGCACTGCCAATACCAATAGTTTCTCTGGCTCCGAAGTCCTTATCGGCGTTGCCGACCAGAGTGCCCAAATCCGCATAGGCTCCGTCTATGGCGGCGGCAACGGTTTCTACAGCTACCCTGGCGGCGTCGGAGGCTTTCATGTGAAGGATTCGGCCGGAACAAAGATACGTCACTATGTGAGACAGAACGCTGCCATCCCTACAGGAACAGGTTTCTTTATCGCCGAGTATTATTTCACCGGAGGTGACACCACCAAGGTCCTCGATGTCCCCTCGGGAACCTTCTATGTGCCTCAAACGGTACGCACCAAAATCACCGTCAACACTAACATACCTGTAATAGACTCCCTCTTCGGCGGCGCCAAGAACGCTTTTGTCACCGCCACGTCAGACAACAGCACCCTGATAACCGTCAATGGCGGCACGATATACAGTGTCTTCGGCGGCAACAACTTCGGCGGTGCTCTGGGTACAGGCTCCAACCATACCATCAATATTGCAGGCACCAAGACGGAAACCATACGCAACAACAATCCCTCCGACAACCTCGGTGTCAACCACGGTATCAGATATCTCTTCGGCGGCGGCAACAAAGTCGCTGGCCAGAATGTGGTCATGAACATCACGGGTGGCCAGATAGACACCTGTTTCGCCGGCGGCAACAGCGCCGACGTCGGAACTTCCGTAGTGACTGTGAATATCACTTCTCCACTTTACGACTATGCCCACTCGAAATACAGCAATCCCAATGACTATCCCTACGACATCCATAAGAGCGTGTTCGACATCCGCTGTCTCTTTGGCGGCAACAACAAGGCCGACATGGCCCATCTGCCGACCATCACCCTCACCCGAGGCGGCATCCACAACCTCTACGGCGGCGGCAATGTAGGTATCATGAGAGGCGGCATCGTGGGTGACGACAACCGCAGCGTATGCCATTACATCGACAACGACAACCGCGAGGCCGGCACTTTAACAGAGAACCGCTACCTCAGCACGAAGATAGTGATAAAACCCACCGTTGCCAACAACGACTATCTGGTCATCGACACCGTGTATGGTGGCGGCCAGAGTGCCGGAACGCTGTGCGACACCTATGTGGAGGTCGCCGGCGGTCATGTGGGCACCATCTTCGGAGGCACCAACATCAGGGGCTCCATCGGCCCCAACCGTGCCGCGGCGATGAAGAGCAACATCTGGCTGCATGGCGGTAACATCCACGAGAGCGTCTTCGGAGGCAGCAACGGCTACTACCGCTGTATGGACAACAGCGGATACCTGTCAGGCATAACCAACACCGTCATCCCGGGAGCCACCGTGCCTTACAACGTATCGTTCTCGGGCTCCATACCTCAGATTTGGCAGACCAGCATCCTGATGGACTCCTCTGTTGTGGTATCGGACAATGTGTATGGCGGTGGCAACCTCGCATTCGTAGGCCGTCCCCACGACGTGTTCGGTGACGCCGGAGCCTCCACGAAGGTCCGTATCATGGGCGGCACGGTGGGCAACGACGTCTATGGCGGTGGCAACTTCGCCGACGTCTACGGCACCGCAGATGTCCATATTAGCACGAATAATGCCGTAACCATAGGACACAATGTCTATGGCGGCAACGACAAGACCGGACGTGTCACCGGCTACGGCCGCGGTGCAGGGTCTCTCTCTCCTTACAGGACCTCGACGGTACGCAACGCCAATTTTGTCAACAGCAACCTCGACGGTAGTTTCTGGGACAGCTTCAACGGAGAAAACAAGATTGAACTTACCGCCACGAACGCTGCGGCGTATGTCCTCGTGGAAGGCAACCCCTCCATTGCGGGCGACGTCTATGGCGGCGGCAACGGCGACTATAACTACTACCGCTACAACGACGGCTATGTAGTTGAGAGATACTATGTCGGCGACGAACCCAGCGGAGAAGGCACCTGGATAGAGGATCCAGAAGGCAAGATGACCTGGGAGTCGGGCCGCGAGGAGGTGCTGCGCTGCAGCTCCACGACGTTCCCCGAAGCCGTGAGCGCCTTTGTGGACATCCATATCGGCGGCACGGGCAGCATAAACCGTGTCTTCGCCGGCGGCAACAGTGCCAGCGTGAGCGGACAGACCACGGTGAACTTCAACTGTACCGACATCGGCTCTTCAGCCCAGGTTGGAAGCATCTTCGGCGGCAACAACAAGGTTGACATGGCCATCGTGCCCCGCCTGCTTCTGCAGAAAGGCAAAGTCAGCAAGATATACGGCGGCGGCAACCTCGGTGGCATGACAGGACTTAGAATCGCCAATGCCACGAATGTCAGCACCTATGTGGGACTCGTCAGTCCTGACGTGACAGTCACCGACGAGATATACGGCGGATGCAATGCCGCCGACGTGGAGCATGCGACCTTCGTGAAGGTCGTGCGTGGCACACTGAACGGAAACATCTTCGGCGGCAACGACGTTGCAGGCCATGTGACAGACTCTTACGTATGGGTCAACGGTCTCGACGCAACACCGAGGCTGACACTGTCGAACATGGTGTTCGGCGGCGGCAACGGAGAATACACCTACACCACCAACGGTGATTTGTTCAATGCCAACGGCATCACCGGCGTCACCGGTCGACCGACAGTGGGGAACACCCATGTCACCGTCAACGGCAATGTGGAATTGGACAACAACCTCTACGGTGGCGGTCTGGCGGGAGACTGCACCAATACCACAGTGGTCCTCGACGCGGCAGAAGGTATCTTCAACGACCTTATCTTCGGAGGCGGCCGCGGTGACGTCGCCAACATAGGCAACCGATGCCCCACTTACAACGGCTTTGCCGGCGGAGTCACGAAGTCCCATGTCGGCAATGTCACGGGTACCGCGACCCTGAACATCGTCCGCATGCACGACATGCACGAATACGGCGTCAGTCGCCGTCGTGCCATCTTCTGCGGCGGCCATGCCGGCGACGTGGCCAACACCGAGCTCACCCTCGCCAATACCAACACAGCGCATATTCCTGCACTCTATACAGGCTGTCTTGCCTCCAACGTCACCGGCACGGCACATGCCGTGTTGAACGGCGTTTCCCGTGACAACGAAGTCCCTATTGTCGACACCGTCTACGGCGGCAACGACTACAGCGGCAAGGTGCAGCATACCAACCTCGAAATCAACAGCGGCACCTATCTTCATGTCTTCGGTGCCGGCAATGGCGACTACGACTACAGGAATGACTCACAGCTGGCTTATGTCTTCACAGAGACGACCAATACCAACACCATCGACGATCCCGCCTTACGCGAAACTCCTCCCACCGGATTCAACATCCCGTCAGGGTACCATACGGCTTATGACGAGCACGCGTCATCCATGGTCATCAACACCGAAGTGCAGCCTGCCCAGACGACCTATGTCCACACCTACCGCTACTGGCGTAACGTGTCGTGCCCGGGATGGCAGGATACCGTGCCCTACAGCATGGTTGTCGATGTGACCATCAACGGAGGCCATTTCATCCACAACGTGTATGGCGGCGGCAACATGGGTCTTGTCGGCGACCGCGACATGGACCCGGCACAGATGAACAACAAGACCTATGCCGAAGCCCACATAGGCTATATCACGCTGAACATCCACGGCGGTAACTTCGACCACCATGTCTTCACCGGAGCCCGCGGCAAGGTGGCAATGAAGAGCCAGTTCTTCAAAGGCACCAGCGGATGGACGAACCCCGTCACCAGCCAAAACGGCAAGAACATAACCGGCGACAATTTGTACAACCAGCTGGCCTATGCACAAAAAATACTCAATATCGACGGCGGCACCGTGCTCTTCAGCATCTATGGCGGCAGCGAGGCTGTCGACGACGGCTTCCCCTATGAATGTATAGGAACCGCGGATGTGGTCTATTACAACCCCAGAGCGGCGAGACCTGCACATCGTTATCAGACGAACAGCTCGATGCGACCCTCTTCGATTCTCAACATCATGGGCGGCGAAATACGCAAGAGTGTCTATGGCGGCGGCTACCAAGGTAACGCCTACGGCTCCATATATGTCAACGTCGGAGCCGATGCCGTAGACGATTCTCCGGTATGGACCAACACCTACAACTATGTCACCGGCATCGGATCGACTCCGGCACAGGGAGCAGGCTTCACTCTGGCGGCTTACAAGCCCACAGGAATGACAGCATCTACTGTAGGTCTTGAAGCCTCGGTCTACAACGGCAGCGACTGGGGCGAGGCCGACGACCACGCCTACTTCAACACCCGCGGTGTCTTCGGAGGCGAGACCAACATACTTATTGACGGAAGAGGCTACAACACATCGGGTGTCAACCCCGAGTTGAACGACCTGCCCGGTATGAACATCGCCTTCAGCGTCATCGGAGCCGGCACCTCGACAGAAGGCGGCGACATCCGACGTCTTATAACCATACGCAACTACGGATACTACGACGAGTGCGGCAAGACTACCAGAAACCTGATGTCCATACAGCGCGCCGACAAGGTGATTCTCGACCATGTCTACATCACCCTCGACGGAGAACAGGACGCCTTCTCGGCCTACGCATCGCCGAGCTATTCGCTGTGCCGTCTGGACACCCTGATGTTCTATGACGACAACATAGTCTTCATCACCGCCCCCGGTATGTATATAGGAAACGTCACGAGTGTGAAACCCTTTGCCGAATACAACGGCATCCGCGACATGCTCGATTTCACCAGCATCTCCCATCCCGACTACCTGTACAACAATGCACGTGTCGCCGGCGGCGAGGGCGAAAATGTCAGTAGCAACGACATGCTCGACAACCTGCTGGCTGAATGCAGCAGCAACATATGCCTGAAACTCCCCACCGAACGCGGAAGGACCGAACAAATCGCCGCGGCAAACACCCTCGTCATCAAGAACGGCTCCTACCTGAGAGTGGCGCACTTCAAAGACACTGTGAACAATCTGAGCGGTGCCGACGAGATGGATGGCAAGGACGACGCGGGGAACCACTGGGGCAGTGTATTCGGATGGATGTACCTGATTTCGGATGAGACACAGTCGTACATATACGCCGATTACAAAACCCCGTCGAGCCATAGCGGCGAGGGAGGCTTTATATCGGCCTGTGCCGGAGAAAACGTGGCAATCACCGGTTTCTCCAGCGACCTCAAGGAAGTCCAATACACCAATGTGAGCGAGAACGGAAACCCCGTATACCGCACCTGGCGTGTCGGTACAACTCAGGGTTCGCGTTCACGCCACATCACTCTTGTTGCCAATGTGACGCCCGACAACACGCTTAACTACAACCTGCGTGCAGATGACTATACTATTCGTTTGAGCAACGGATTGGATTCCACCGGTGCCGACGCGACAATAACCATTCCCAACAACACCAACCTGGCCTATGCCACTACAACGCTCGAGCTGCCTCCTGCCGAAGGCGGAAACTTCTATATTATATCGAGCGTCACCATCGACCAGGACAACGGCGAGCAGATGAAACTTACCGATGTTGCCTATGACCACAGCATTGACGCCTTCTTCAGACCGCGAGCCGATGACGATGTCGCATTGGATATTGCTGCAATATCAAGGGATGGTGCCAATGACGACGCAAATATGCGTAACTACACTTTCGGTCTCGCCTTCTCGACATTGGGTGCCAACAGCAATTTCGAGCAGAGCAGCTGCTGGATGCCGTCGGCCACATTCATAGGAAATCCTGATCTTGATAACGTCGACCAACATGACCCGCTCTCATTCCACACCATCACCACCCCGGCACCGCACGACATCTGGCAGGCTGTAACGACCGACGAAGGAGGAAATCCAACGACCTACAAATACTTCAACTGCTGGCCTACGACATCGATAAGCGGAAACAAATGGATGAACGGTGTAAAGGGCTATATCTCGCGTGCCGTGAAAGCGGGCAGCGGTATGATTCCCACCATGGAATTCACACTGCTCTACGACAAGCGACTGACCACGACCATCACCCGCGACGTGGAGTTCACCATGCAGGAATACACCAGTACTGGCGAATGGGTTGGACCTGTGAACGTGACTGTGACCATCGCCACGGTCATCAAAGACTTCGACGACCTGGAAGCCCCTGTGCTGGCCATGTACAACGAGGGCATCAACAACGAATATGTACGCAAGGTGACCATACCGGCATCCTACAAGCAGAGAGAGCTTTATATCACCGGTGTGGAATGGGAACTGAACACCGAGGAGGGAACCGCCTATCAGCCTGCATGGTTTGCATTGCAGGACAGCAGCACAACTATTGCCTCGAACGATGTCTTCTCCCTGATACTGAGCCCGTCGGAGGCGGCATCGGAGAATATCACCAACCACTTGGGCTGGTACAACATCGACACCACCGGGATCGACCTCTACAATCTTGCCCTGACAGACTTCATATCGACCTACAAAGACGAGGCAAATCTACCTGACAACTACGATTTCCCGGGTAACAAGCTGGCCAACTACACCACAGAGGACCCATCAAACAACCCCGCTCTCACCGATTTCACAAGAGCCACAAGAATTACCCAGAACGGAATGCTGATAGGTACATTGGACGGTCGTTCCACTGCAAGTATAGAATTGACACTGAAATACAACGGCGACTATGTTTATCATGACTGCTATCCGAAACCGCTTGGTAAAATCCGTGTAAAGATGAAATGGCGCAACACCAAGCATGTCAACGACGCCGGTGTTGCCGACGATGGTGAATTCTATATCAATATATTCCTTCGTACACGAGAAGCGGGTGACACCATCTATTTGGGTCCAGGCACTTCTATAGAACGGACACCAGACGGATCAGGGGCAACACCCGTTACCGTAAGGTCGTTCCACCATCCTGCCAACGTAGCCATACACGGCAGCAGCCGAGTACAAGACAACCACCACAGCTATGTGACCAATCCTGACTGTTACGTAAATACTCTTACCGAGGCCCTGACGGTCTACTGGGAGGGTGACGTGATTGCCGTGATGGGGACAATACCCATCAACGAGGCGGAGAAATCTGTCATTGCTCACGGTGACGACTACAGCATTATCCAGATAATCCGCTACTCCGGAAGCCACTACAAGTTCCCGTCGTTGGGATGCGCCCACACAGGACCGCTGTTCGATGTCAGTGCCGGCAACCTTAACTTTAGAAATGTATGGTTGAACGGCAGCGGTTGTACACGTACCAAGCCTTTAGTCGCAGGAACCCACGGCCAAGACGAATATAGCCGTACCCGGTGCGGTACGACAGACAACTACTATCTGAAAAACTGGAGACGCGAGGAGGTGCTGCTCTATTCGGAAGGACCAATGATATACTGTCATGGAAGCGGCAAAGTGAACCTGAGCTCCAATGTACGCCTGTCGAACAACTTCAACGGAACACACAACAAGACCTGGAATTCCGGTCAGAGCCGATGGGACGACAACAGCGCTGCTGTCTGCGGCGGTGCCATGGCCGTAATTAAAGATGGCTCCACACTGCCTTCGGTGATTATAGGCAATATGTGCACTTTCTACGACAATGTCATTGTTGACTGGAGCAGTCCCGAAAACGACGCGGCAACGGTATTGGGCCACGCAACCAATGAGCCGCTGAACTACGGAGGCGCCATATATATTGATGGCGGACATGTGCAGCTGGGTACCACCATCCAGACCTCGGAAAACAATATCAATATCTCACGAAACTACTACCTCCACAGCATGTCTGGAGAAAACACCGGCCTTATTGTCAAGACCAAACATATGCTGGGAGATGTTGCAGACGAGACATTCCAAATCTACTATCTGGACACGCTGAAGATGTCGCAGAGCTTCGCCCTGAGCAACATCTACCTGTCACGAACACCTTATGTATGCCCCTCACCGATGAACAGCACCCCCAGCAATGCGGAGGCTGTGGCCCGCTACCAGCATGTGTCACCTGTACGATATGACGAAAAGAGCTCGACAGTGTTCTTTATCGCCGACATGAGCGAGAATTCACGCATAGGCATCAGCAAGTGGTTCCCGGGATATATCTACAACTACAATCCTTCACACAGACTGTACAATCACGACATTCCGCGTGACACCATCATAGTGGCTATGGACTTGAGCGGCAAGAACCGTATTGCCGAACTGAACGCCGAGCGAGGTGTCTTCTTCAACGACTCTATATACTACTCCATGGCCAACCGCCCGGACGTCAACAACATCGAAGATATCCCAGACCCTGCACCGGAAGGATTCTCGGGAAGCACCTTGGAGGAATACAAGACTTGGCTTTTATCTCAGGGAACCTACAAGGACTGGAACAGCTCAACTCCTAAAGAAGATTCGATAGGATTCTACGTTGACCGCAACCTCACCACCTACCACGGCAACACTGGGGTCAACCCCAACTACAGCGACCGTGTGTTCGTCTTCCAACACCCTAACGTGAGCCCGAGAAACATCTTCTTCCAACGTTGTGCCACCTTCGGCAAGGGCAAACGCCACACCCTTGTGGAGAGTGAATACTACACCAATGATCCCGGACATCCGACGACACTGACTTACCTCGATTTGGTACAAGGCGACAGCATCGCCTTCAAATGGAACCCCGACGCCACCTGTGTGGCAAGTACCGATACCATACTCTTCTTCGCCGGCGGCGGATTCTTCCCCTACAAATACCATTGGGACTACGACTCTATTGTCTCGGATGTCACCACTCCAGAGAGCTGGCGTAATATTACGCTGACCCGTATCCCGGTACGCGAACGTACAAGCTACGGCCCCAACGCCATCGCAGGTGTTGGATCACGCAACGAGCTGCTACGCACCCGTGCACAGAGAGACACCTTGGTGCTCCGCATGCTGCACCAACGCCAGAACCAGCTGAAATCGACCTACCTCTATACCGTCACTGCCACCGACCTCACATCGAACTGCGAAGTCGTGCAGCCAGTGATGGTGCGTGTAGGCAAGATTACACAGGAAGGCCGTGGCAGCGAATTCAGCCACCAGCATGGGGCTTTCTACATCGACTCGACCAACTTCCTGCGACACCGCAACCCCTACGCGGCATACTATAACTACAACCACCCCGACAGCGCCAACACTCTGGCGGGCATCTATACCGACTTCCCCGTCTCGGATGGCGAGCTCGGCGTTACTCCTGACGCTTTCGGCTCACTGCGAGCCGGAGAGGCCCACGACGATGGAAGCATCTCCTACCCCAACGCACGCCTCTTCCGACAGAAACTCGACGAACACGGCGACCCACTCTATATTACACCCGAAGGCATAGAGACAACCGAAGCCGCAGGAAACGAACCTCTGTCCGACTACCTGTACTACCGTGTCAGTGTGCCCGGCGTGGACAGCAACAGCTTCCACGACCATGTAGAGCTCTATCCCGACAAGAACTACTATGCATTGTACGGACATTACCCGTTTGCCAACTCCGACGGCGAGGCTCTCTATCCTTGGTATGACGCTACAGGCGACACCTTGGTTTACCTGCGCTGGATGGACGAAAACAATCCTCCCTCGACGGCGGCAGACTACACCACCCGCAGCAACTTCACCAACGAAGGCAATTGCCACAGGGTGCGTTATGTGCCGTTCCATACCTATTCCAACGACGACGGTACCTTGGTACAAGGCGGTATCCGCCGCGCCGGTTTCTCGCACGTGCCGATGCAATACTACCGTAGGGCCCGCAACGACGGCAACACGGCAGAACGTATGGCTGCGCGTACCTTCAGCGGCAAACCGTACCACGACGCACAATATGCCATCAACAACGCCACATATGTTGAATACGGCACCTGGAATCCCGTCCCGAGCGAGAAGGCTCCCGCAGCGGATCTCTACTCCAGCGAGATGGTGCCGCGCTACCTGCGTGTGTACGAAGCCTTCAAGGTGAACCCGAAAATCTTACCGGAAGAGGCACAGGGCTATGTGGAGATGTACCCGATGTACGCCACCTCGACAATGTATGACGACCCCAACAATCCGAGCGACCCGAACCGTGCCAACGTACTTTCACCATACACAGAATTCTGCGCCAACAGTGTCATACACCTCCGTCCTATCGTCAAAGACCATGACGCAACACTGCATCCTCTGACATCCAAGGTGCCTGGCCTGGCATCGTCGAGTGACTGGGAATATGTGGCATGGGATTTCGACCCCTCAGGACATGACACCATCAGTTTCGTGGTCGGCAGGACACAAGAGGAAAATGAGCCGACAATCTATGTGGCGCCCAAGGACTACTGGTGGCAGGTTGTCACACACCACCCGGGAGAAGAGTCCTATAACCGCTACTACAACGGCAACGTGAAGATTACGGATTACCGCGGTCTTGCATGGCTCATCAGCACCGTCAACGGCTACAACGGCCAGAACGCACACACATTCCGCTTCGACACCGTATACCTCGACTTCTATCACGAAATCGGCGGTGGAAGATATGTCGACACCGTGAATATGGCAGCTCACAAGTGGACACCTCTGGGCAACCTGAACAACCCGTTCGAGGGTACCCTGCTGGGTATTACGAGAAATGCCGCTGGCGACAGTATCGGCGTTGAACCTCTCGGTACTGACGTTGAAGGATTCATCCCGACAGTGGCAAACATCATCGTCAACGAACCTACTCTGCAACTTGTGGGTATGTTCGGTTACACCAACTGCGCCACACTGTCCAACTTCAATATGGAGACCCCGATGCTCAACGGTACCAGCTATGTGGGCTCCCTCGTCTCCTATGCCGACTCGGCGACAAAGATATCCAATGTCTCCGTCAACCATTCCATCATCTTCGGCGAACATATCATGGGTGGCCTTGTTGCACACTCCCGCAAGATGGAAATCGACGTGGCCAACGTGAATGAGCAACGACTGAAAGGTAACGCCGTATATGCAGGCGGTATGATAGGTCTTGCCGAAAACACCACGATGAGCAACTGGAGAGCGGTGGTCAGCCTAAACAACCTGTCGGCAATCTATTTCGGCTCGACAGCAGGTAAGTCCGAAGCTTCGACCTTTGACCCGACCAAGACAGTGCTGCGGTCCTCGTTCCGCAACGGCTACGCCCGCATAATCAGCGACGGATTGAGCCGCCGCATCGGTGGTCTGGTAGGTTATGCCGAAGCACTGAATTTGAACAACTGCTATGTCTATGGCGAAGCCAAGGGCAGGGATTATGTCGGCGGCTTGGCAGGCAATATCAGCAGCAATGTCAATATCAGCAACTGCTACTACCTGAACGGCATGACCGAGAGCCTGTGGGGCTACAACATCTATGCCAACAGCGTCAACAAGTCGACAACCTTCCAGGGCAGCGGCAACCATGTGCTGCTGACCGAACGCGTCGACGGCTACAACAATATGACACGCGCACTGAACCGCTGGGTGAAAGCTCAGAACGACAACACCCTGCTGTGGTGGCGTTCCGACCTGGATTGGGAGAATGAGGGCTACCCGATATTCGGCACTCCCGACATGATTACTGTCCGCGACAGCATGAGCACAGCAGTGTGCGACAGCTTGCTGTGGGACGGCCTGCCATTCACCGAAAGCGGCATCTATATGTTCCGCGTGGTCGACAGCACCGACTATCTCGACAGCACCTTCATACTGTACCTGACAGTGAACTACAGCGAACGCACCGATGTGAGCGACACTGTGAGACTGGGCAACGACTATGAGGGCTACGGATTCAGACTGACCAGCAGCGAAATCCAAGAACTGCTGAGCTCACAACCTCGCTTGCCGATTCAAACACTGCAACGCATAGACAGCCTCTACACCGTCAACGGATGCGACTCCGTGGTGGTGCTGACACTCTGCATACTCAACATGAATGACGATGCTCCGGAGGTCATACAACAACTCTACGACGTGAAAGTCTATCCCAACCCGACACGCAGCCTTGTGAACGTGGAAGGCGACGGACTCCTCAGCGTTGAAGTCTACGACCTCACCAGCCGTCATCTGATGACCATCCAGGCCGAAGGCGACAAAGTCACATTCGACCTCAGCAACTACACCACGGGCTCGTACTACATAAGAGTAAAGACAGCCCACGGTACCGTTGTGAAGAAAGTAATAAAGAAATAATACATTACTATAACATATCAACGATTTCATCATGGATATGAATGCAAAGAAAAAAACATACGTTCCACCGCAGCTCGAAATATTCGAGTTCGCTGTGGAACGTGGCTTTGCCTACACTGTCAAAGGTGACACCAGACCCGACAAGATTAGTGAGATCAACGAATACACCGGCGTCGGCGGCTCGGCAGGCGAGAACCAGACCGGTGACTGGAATGTGGAATGGAGTTAAAAACAAAAGAATGAGAACGATGAAAAACATTGGAAAGCTTTTCGGAGCCCTGATGGTAATGGCATGTGTCGTGTCATGCCACCCAAAGGAACAACGGTCTTTCGGCTCCACGATGGAGACCTTCGGAAGCATAGACACCAACGGCCAGAAAGTATACCTCACAGACAATGAGGAATGGCTCTTCTGGGAATCCGACGATGTGATAAAGCTGAATGTCAACAGGGACAACTCCACGACAACGGAATGTACACTGATAAGCGGCAACGGAACGCTCAACGCCACTTTTATGAGCGACAATGATATCGTTGAGGAAGGGGATTTCTACGCATTCTATCCCGCCTCAATGAATCCGAGCTATTCAAGCGACTATTTCACCATCACCCTGCCCAAAAGATGGAATTACAGAGACCTGAGCGACGAGCACCACGACCATTCCTTCGGCCGCGGCGCTATCCCCATGGTGTCGTTCCACAGCGGGAAAATTGAGAAGAACAATCTCTATTTCCACCCTGTGGCAGGCATAGTGCGTTTCCAGCTCTATTCCACGGCATCGACAGCCTACACTATCGACAGCATCGAGATAGAGGCCAGTCCCTCTGTGCCCACACCTGATGCCAACGACGGCGTGGGAAGGAACAAGATTTCCGGCAACTTCAAGATAACACGTACAAGCATTGAAGACCCCGAGCCTTATATCGAGCCTATTGGTGCCACCAGCGACGCCGACAGGAAAATCGTGATAAACAGCATCAACCAACCTGTGGGATTGGGCCACGAGTCCAACCTCTGCACTTTCTACCTGCCTTTGCCTGCCACAGAATATGTGGCTGCAGCGACCGACGGCCCCCACAACTCAGTCTATGTGCTGAAGATGACTGTGAGGATGTCCGACGGCAGTGGCAACAAATTCAAATGTGTAAGAACCCTCAAGGTGAATATCCACCGCTGCAATATGACCATGATGCGCGCCCTGAACCTCTCGTCACCTGTAGCGGATAATGACGCCGGCACCGGCGGAGCGTCGATAGAACTCGTGGGCTGCGGCACCCAAGACCGTCCTTTCCAGATTTACACTTTCGCCGACCTGAAGAAAGTACGTGACGCCATGCCCAACGGCACTGTCAACGGACAGAGCATACGAGGATTAAATGACCCTAACGGACCTACCTACTTCAAAATAGTACGCTCGGACATCGTGATTCCCCAAAATGAAACGGAATGGCCAAGCGGAATAAAAAGCTTTAAGGGTGTGATGTTCCTCGCCACTTCAGCACACGCCAACCAGGGTATCACTAACAACAGCCATTTGCCTCTGTTTGACAGCATCAGTGCACAAGGAAAAATTGAGGGTATCATCCTAAAAGGCAATCCCACCGATATCGAGGTTCTACGTGACGAGTTCTCCCCCCTCTGCTATCTCAACCGTGGCCAGATGAAAGACTGCCACAATATGAGCAATATAAGGGTCGTCAACGGCAAAAGCCTCGCAGGTCTGTGCGCTATAAACTATGGCACCATCCAGGGCGGAGCCAACGAAGGCAACCTGACAGTGTCCACTACACAAGGCGGTGACCCCGCCAATACCAAAGTGGCAGGCATCTGCTATCAAAACTACGGCAATATCCAAGGGAGCTTCACGCTGTCTGTCGCAACACCCACGGCAGCACAAATCGCAGGAATATGCTTTAACAACAGCTGTAAAACAGAAAATGCCGTAAACTATACCGGAAATGTATATGACTGCATCGTCGCATCGAATATCAATCCTATCAACTCCACAG
Source organism: Bacteroidales bacterium (assembly GCA_017613375.1). GTDB lineage: Bacteria > Bacteroidota > Bacteroidia > Bacteroidales > P3 > Colimorpha. The sequence goes on from JAGADZ010000046.1 coordinate 32,347, forward strand.
GAAACTGGGGTATCATAGTGTTCAACAACGAAGCCGGCGCCATCATCAACAACTGCCGCTCGGCAGGATCGCTGGTGTTCACCACCAACGGCAGCATTGGCGGCATATGCCACAACAACGCCGGAATCGTCAAGAACTGCAAAAACACCGTGACACTCGAAGGCAGTAGCGGCAGCATCGGCGGCATCGTCGCCGTCATGACAGGAGGCCTGGTGTACAACTGCGACAGCGAGGGCGACCATGAAATCAACGGACACGCAGGCTATGTCTATATCGCCGACTATGCAGGGGGCATCATAGGCCAGCTGCAAGGCGGGACAGTGTTGAACTGCTACAACTACTGCCGCGTGACGGGTGCCTTGAATTCGGGAGGATGCATAGGCACTATCTTTGAAGGCGCCGTGATAGAGAACTGCTGGAGCGGCTACGGACACCGCTTCATCGGCGTGGAGGATGTCGAGCAATACACCGGCACCATAGGACGTTCATGCTTCAGCGCCGCAGCAGGCGACTTCGGCAGGAACTGTAATATCATAGAGAATGTCAACTATAAGATAACCACTACAAAGACTGTCCGCTCAGGATATGTCAACCAATACCTCAGCCGTGCCCTGAACGAATGGGTGGACTCGGCGAAGGCGGCAGGCGGCCCGTCGGATTTGAACTATTGGACTACACTGGCCACCGAAGAAACTCTTTTCCCACAGCTGACGACCAACAGCCACTCCGGCGAAGGCCTGCAGACCAGCTGGTCCAAGACAAGAAGAAGACGCAGATAACGGAGAATTCCGTAACCGTCATACTAACAGACTGTTTTGATTTTGCCGATGAGATGTCTTGGACAAAATCAAAACAGTTTTTAAATACAATACATTATGAACAATAATATAGCAACCCAAATACTGAAGGTTTTTGCCAACGCACCCTTCACAGCATTCAACTATAAACAAATCTCTTCGAAAGTCGGCGCCTATGACAAGGCTACACGCCAACTGGTACAATCCACCATCCTCGAAATGGCGGAGAACAAGATTCTCGTCGAAGAGGGTCGCGGCAAATACAAGATTAACCCCAAACACATCAACGACGACCTGATGCCGAAGAACTACGTGGTGGGCACCATCGACATGAAACAGACCGGCAAGGCCTACGTCATACCGCAGGAGGAAGGCCGCGAGGATGTGATGATAGCACCGAACTACACCCGCCATGCCCTGCACGGCGACATGGTGAAGGTGCTGATGTTCCCACAACGCAAGATGCATAAGCCCGAGGGGCAGGTGGTGGAAATCCTGCAACGTGCCAAGACCCGCTTCGTGGGGCGTATACAGTTGATGGACAAATTCGCCTTCCTCGTTTGCGACAACCGCAATATGGTTGTCGACATCTTCATTCCCCTCGCCGACCTCGGCGGAGCCCAAGACGGCGAGAAGGCCGTGGTGGAGATGACCGAATGGCCGGAACGTATGAACAACCCCGTGGGAAAGGTGGTGAAACGCCTCGGAAAACCTGGCGACAACAATGTGGAGATGCAGAGCATCCTTGCGGAATACGACTTCCCTCTGGACTTCCCCAAAGAGGTCGAAAAGGAAATTCAAAATTCGAAATTCAAAATTCAGAATTCAGATATTAAAGGCCGTCGCGATTTCCGCAAGACCCTAACTTTCACCATCGACCCCGCAGATGCCAAGGACTTCGACGATGCCATCTCCTACCGCAGACTGGAAAACGGCAACTATGAAGTCGGCGTGCATATCGCCGACGTGTCACACTACGTGAAACCAGGCAGTGCCATAGACAAAGAAGCTTTCGGACGCGGCACCAGCGTCTATCTGGTCGACCGTACCATTCCCATGCTGCCGGAGAAACTCTGCAACGAGGTCTGCTCTCTGCGTCCAAACGAGGACAGACTCTGCTTCAGTGCCGTGTTCGAGATGAACGACAAGGCACAAGTGTTGTCTCGCTGGTTCGGCAAGACAGTGATTAACAGCGACCAACGTCTCAACTATGAGGAGGCTCAGGAGATTATCGAAAACTTCGATATCCAGAATTCAAAAAACAAAATTCAATCCGCAATCCTCGAGTTGCACAAGCTTGCGACCATACTACGCCAAGCTCGTTATAAAGACGGAGCCATCAATTTCGAGAGCCAGGAAGTCAAGTTCCATTTGGACGAAAACGGCAAACCCATAGGAGTATATATCAAGGAGCAGAAAGAGGCCAACTGGCTTATCGAGGAGTTTATGCTGCTTGCCAACCGCAATGTGGCGGCGGCAGTGGGACGCAACGGCCTTAATGAAGGCAATGACCATGAAGAGGCCAAGAAAAAGCCGCAGAAAGCAAAGACTTTTGTATACCGCGTCCACGACGAACCCAACCCTGAGAAGCTGAACACCTTTGTGGAGTTCGTCTCCAAATTAGGCTTCAAGATGAAAGTGGGCAGCCGCAAAGCCCTCGCCAACTCCTACAACCAGCTCTTCGAACAGATAGCCGGTCGCGGTGAGGAATACATGATAGACAGCATCGCCATACGCACCATGTCGAAGGCTTACTATTCCACGGAAAATATCGGCCACTACGGCCTTGCTTTCCCCTTCTACACTCACTTCACCTCTCCTATCAGGCGTTACCCCGACCTTATGGTCCACCGCCTGCTGGAACGCTATCTGGCCGGAGGCGAGAGCGTAAACGCTGAAGAGTATGAGGAATACTGCAAACACTGCTCACTGATGGAGAAAAAAGCCGCCGACGCCGAACGTACCAGCGTCAAATACAAACAGGCCGAATTCCTGAGCGACAAAGTGGGCAAGGTATTCCCTGCCCTGATTTCTGGCGTAAGCAAATGGGGCATCTATGCCGAGATTGAAGGCAACAAATGCGAAGGCATGATACCTATAGGGTCTCTCAAAGGCGACTACTACATGCTTGACGAGGACAACTACCAGGTTATTGGACGCCGCTACGGCAAACAGTACAAACTGGGCGACCCTGTCCAGATACGTGTCCGTGCCGTGGATATGATGAAGAAGCAAATCGACTTCGACCTTGTGGATGGCGACGACTCCGACGAAGAAGATTATTCGCCGAAACACAATAATGAGTGGCACGGAGAGAGGGGGCCAAAACAAGGAAAAAACTCCAAGGGAAAAAGCAATACCAAGACAGGGAAAGGCTCCAAGGAAAGAGACAAATCCCGAAACGGGAAAAAATCAAAGGACAAGAGGCGTTCTTCTACTAAAAAAAGGAAGTAATAAAAGGGAGTTGAAAACCCTAAACTTTACATTCCTTATCCCTTGATTTTTCGGACTTGCAAAAAACTTAACAAAAACGTAACAAAAAATTAACACTCTTGTTGTTGCGTTTTTGTATTTTTGTGTCGTCGAAAAAACGACATTTACATAGATACATATTTGATAATTAATCATTTTAATCAATGACTACTACTGATTTTTTATATGTGTTTCTGGACTTGGCGGGAGCCTTGGCGGTATTCCTTTTTGCCATGAAACTTATGAGCGAAGGTCTGCAGAAATTCGCAGGCTCCAAACTGCGTCATGTCCTCACAAAAATCACTGGCAAGCCCCTCAGTGGTATCCTTGCAGGAACCGGTGTGACGGCTGTTATTCAGAGTTCTACGGCCACCACCGTGATGACCGTTGGTTTTGCCGGAGCCGGATTGTTGACCTTGGGTGGCGCTATCGCCGTAGTTATGGGTGCCAATATCGGAACCACCGTCACAGCTTGGATTCTTCTCCCCAGCCTTTCCGCAGGTGGCGGAGAGTCGCTTGCCGTACCAATGCTTCCAATGATAGCGGGTACTATCAGTCTGTTCTTTATCTTCTCAAAGAAGAACAAGATGCAGTATCTTGGACAAGCTATCATCGGTCTATGCATACTGTTGGTGGGAATGTGGCTGCTCGAACTATCAGTAAACCCCTTGGAAGACGAACTTCATAAAGAAGGCAATATCCTTGCCATCAGCTCGTTGGGCGGCACAGGCATCTGGCAAGTGTTGTTTTTCATCGTTGTCGGAGCCATATTGTGCATTATCTTGCAGACATCGTCGGCAATGACGGCGATTATATTGATTATGAGTAGCATGGGTGTGCTTACGATGAATATCGCCATGGCCCTTATCATGGGTCAGAATCTCGGTACCACGCTGACAGCCCAGGTGGTGGCCATGACAACAGGCACCACAGGCAAACGCACCGCCCGTGCCCACTTGGTATTCAATGTGGCTGGTGTGCTGCTTTGCCTCGCCCTGTTCGTTCCCATTCGCAACGGAATCATGAGCCTCACAGGTATCACCGACGATCCTACCCTCGAAGTCAACAAACAGCTCTTTCCTTTGGCAATAACCATTTTCCATACCTTCTTCAACGTCCTCACCACTATCGCTCTTGCATTCTTCATCCCACAGATTATCAAGATTGTGGAATGGATGGTGCCGGAGAAGAAAGAGGAAGGCGAAGAGGAGTTCCGTCTCACCTATCTCGAGCCCAACCTGCTCAGTACTGCCGAGCTCAACCTGCAGAGTGCCAAGAGCGAGATAGAGGAATTCTCGAAACGGGTGCTGCGAATGTACACTTTCCTGCCGGGGTTGCGAACTGCCAAGAGCGAAGAGGAATTCGACTCCATAATGCAGCGTATAGCCAAATATGAAGATATTACTGACCGTATGGAACTCGAGATTACCAAGTTCCTGACCCGTGTCGGTAGCGGCGACATCAGCCAGCACGGTTCTGAGCGCATCAGCACCATGCTCCGCATCATAGACAATCTGGAGAGTATCGGCGACGCTATCTACCAGATAGCCATGACACGCCAGAGCAAACGCGAGGATGCCGTACATTTCGATGCCAGCCTCAATGCCAACCTGAGCCATATGAGCGAGCTCGTGCAGAAAGCCCTTGATGTCATGGATGCCAACCTGCACGACTACGACCATATCGACCTCGATGCCGCCTATGCTGCCGAGAAGAACATCAACGAGTACCGCGACAGGCTACGCAAACAACACCTCGACGCACTGAAACTGGGCGTCTACAACTACGCCATCGGCAATGCCTACAGCGGACTTTATGCCCTTTATGAGAAACTCGGCGACTATGTCATCAATGTGTCGGAAGCCATTGACAACAGCCGCAAAGGCGCCGATACCGTCTCCGAAGAGGAAAAACAGAATGCCTGATGGAAATCCGCTTCATAGCTCACAGTTGCTTTGCCGTTGTCACCGACCAGGCCTTGATAGTGTATGATTACTGCAAGGACAGCGACAACCATATCCTGCAACAGCTATTGGACGGATGCCATAAACAAGTCTATTTCGTGGTGTCGCATTTCCACGAAGACCATTACAATCCAGACATTCTGAATGTCGAGGGGGCACGGCTGCTGCTGTCATACGACACTGTACGGCGACGTCGCGTCAACCGCGACCTTACGACAGCAATACTGCGTCCCGGCGACATCTACGAAGACGAGAACCTGACACTGCATGCCTATAATTCTACCGACGTAGGCATTTCTACCGTGACGACACTGCCTAACGGCACAACCATTTACCACGCCGGAGACAACAACAATTGGTTCTTCGCCGAAAATCCCGAAGAGCATATCAAGACTTCCCTCAGCGAAATGGAGGGACTCTTTATCTCCATCCTACGGGATATCAGCAGCGACTATCCGACTATTGACCATGCAATGTTTCCTGTAGACCCCCGTCTTGGAACAAATATTCTCCGCGGCCCCTTCCAATGGCTGTGGCACATCAAGACAAAACATTTCTATCCCATGCACTGCTGGGAACAATGGGATGTGGTGAAGGAAGAGTTGCAGAAACTCCTCGACCAGTTCCCTGACACAGAGATACACTTGTGTGAGGTATGAGGTGAGAGGTATGAGGTAAGATGTTATTTAAGATTGAGAAGATAAACAGTTAACGTTAAAGTTAATCTATACCTCCTCGGCCAATTCTTTCTGCAGGGTTGTCAGTACCCTCATCTTCCTTGGACTGACGAGTCTCAGGAACCAATACTGGCAATTGCTGCCTAACCATTTCAGTGCATTTACCATAGGACCCGCCATGACCGCCTCGATATGGACCAGGGCCACCGCCACCAGACCCCACCAGGCTCCAATGTCGGCCAATCGGCTCATCCACATTCCTCCACAGCAAGCCACCACTATTGAAATAACTATACCGTAAAGTATAGAGAACACAAAGCGGATGCCGAAATTGATCGAGCTACGGAATTGGCTGTCTTTTATTATCTTTTTTGGAATCAGGTAGGTAGGCATGAACGGCACAGGGAAACACAGAAGCATGAACAAGACAATCCACCGTACCTGAGGGACAATGACAACAGCGGAAATGAAAGCAACGAAGACAAGGAACATCAACAAGGTAGATACAAAACCCCCATGCTCGGCAATGCATTTCTCTCCAATATGCAGGCTGCGGCAAAGAGCCTTAAAACTACGGACTTTCTCCATAAGGGGTTCGAATCCGGCATCGGCGGCAGTCTCACGAGCATCGACTTTCTGTGCTATCTGCTGACGCATACAGAACCGGTTCCATGCATTGTTTCGCAAATGTCCTGCCTTGCGGAATGTGGGATTAGCGATATTGCATAACGTCAGAATCTCCTCATAATGCGCGTCGCTACGGATGTCATGCATCAGTGGACGGAGAGCTGAGGTCAGAGCCTCACGCATCTGGTTGAGCGCTACAGGTTCGTTGCTCTCGAAAGTCTCCATGAATGGCTTCACAGGGATAGGCTTACCTATATTGACGACGAGATTGCTATAAGGACGTTCATACTCATCGAAATCGATACCTGTTGGAAGGATATAGAGAGGATGGTCTCCGAGTTTTCGCTGCGTCTCCCCCGCGATACGGAACATACCCTTCACAAGTGGCAACAGATGATGGCGGTTGTTGTGACGTCCTTCCGCCATGAGGCAGAGAGGGTAACCGTCAAGCAGCACATCGCGTGAGCGGTCGAAGATATCGTTGTTTTTAGATAGATTCTCTTTTCCGTCGCGAATACGGTAGACAGGCATGATTTTCAAGAAAGTCAAGATAGCACGCACTGTGGGTTTTGCGAAGATGTCGGCACGGGCGAGGAAGACCGGCGGCTTTGGAGCTATGTTCAACACTGCCAACGGCTCCATAAGAGCCTGCTGATGACATGGGGCGAAAATATAGGCTCCGTCTTTCGGAAGATTCTCCATTCCACGAACCACAAAATGGTGATAATGACAACGAGTCCCGAACTGCACCAAAGGACTCAGTATGTTATATAGGAAATTATTGTCCTGAATAGCCTTACCCATAATTTATAAAAATACTTAAAATACAGTCTTTTAACTCTATTTTAACAATTGTTTGGTATCGGCAAAGATACGAAAAAAAACATTTTTGAGTTATACAGGAAAATAAAATGACAATGGGAATGAAAAGGATATTCGTCTTGACATTGGCCATGATGTTTTGTATGAACTGCGGAAACAGTGCGCGGGCTCAACAGCCCAACACCGGCAACCGTATCCTTTCCTATGCAACAATATTGGACGGGGACACCATTCCTTTGGTGCATCTTAAACCCGTAATCATCACCGCACCATGGGCACTGCTCTCTCAAAAAGAGATTAGAAGAAACCAGAAACTCATCCGTAACGTGAAAAAAACTCTCCCCTACGCCAAAGAGGCACGCAGGAGACTGAAAGAACTGGACCGTGAACTGGCTTCCATGAATCCCAATTACAGAAAAGAATACATCAAGAGGGTTGAACGCGAACTGATTGACGAATTCGAGGACGACCTGATGAATCTCACCATCTCACAAGGTGCCGTACTTCTGAAACTGGTGGACAGGGAAACGGGCAACAGTTCATACGCCCTCGTCTCTGACCTGCGTGGCAAATTGAGGGCGTCGTTCTATCAGAGTTTCGCTCGCCTGTTCGGCTTCAACCTGAAATCACGCTACGACCCTCAGCATAACAAAGAGGACAACCTCTTGGAACGTGTGGCTCGTTCGGTGGAGCTGGGAAAAATATAACAATCATGGAAACAGTATACTGCAAAACACCTGCCGCCCCTATGCGTGCCGAAGCAGCCCATCGTTCAGAGATGGTCAGCCAGCTGCTGTTTGGCGAGAAAGCAGTCGTCACGGAGAGCCATGACGGATGGCTGCATATCAGATGCCTCCACGACAACTACTGCGGATGGGTCGATGAACGCCAACTGTGCCCAGTAAAAGAGTCTTCATTAGACTGTCATATCCTGCCGAAAACACAATATGTAGAAATCAACGGTCGAAGGATGCTGCTTCCTGCAGGGAGTGAATTACCGTTTGAGACAGAACGGGTGTCGGCATCACCGTTGACGATTGCGGAACAGTTTCTCGGAGCACCTTACCTCTGGGGCGGCCGTACAATTCTGGGCATAGACTGCTCCGGATTGATGCAGGTGGTTTATAAAATCCATGGTATCAAGCTGCCACGCGACGCCTCACAGCAGGTGCTTATAGGAGAAAGCATCGGTTTTGAACAGGCACATACCGGGGATCTCGCGTTTTTCGCCAACGACAAAGGGCAAATAGTCCATGTCGGCATGGTGGCCGACGACGACGCAACGACAATACTTCATGCCTCGGGAGAGGTCCGTCGCGACAAACTGGATGAGACAGGAATTTTTAATTCCACCTTGAACCGCTACACCCATAGACTAAGCACATTACGCAGAATTATGTGAGCGGTCTTTAGAAGGTGTGGCTCTCATAAAATCATACATTTTTTTTGCCAGCCTTTACACAATTCAAGATTTTTGTGTAAATTTGTATGCTTTTTTAGCGGCATAAATTATGGCAATCACTGAAAAACAACTTGTTTCTGATTTGAAGGCTGGAAAATTCGCTCCGGTATACCTGCTTACCGGGGATGAAAACTACTATATTGACCAAGTATCTGACTTTTTTGAAAAAAATATTATCGCTTCCGATTTTGTCGATTTCGACCGCACGATAGTCTACGGGGGTGAAACCGACATGCTGACAGTTATAAGCCTTGCACAACGGTTCCCAATGATGTCTCCTGTACAACTCGTACTTGTAAAGGAAGCACAAAACATAGCCACAAAAGAATGGGACCATCTCGCTGCATATCTGAACAATCCGCAACCGACGACAGTACTGGTCTTCTGCTACCGCCACAAAAAACTCGACAAACGTACCAAAGGCTATAAGGCAATAGAGAAAAACGGAGTAGTATACGAAAAAAAGAAACTGTACGACAACCAAATACCGGACTGGATTGACCATGTGGTGACGCAACATGGGTTCTCAATAACACAGAAAGGTGCCGTCCTCATCGCCGAATCCATTGGTAACGACCTCGGCAAGATAGCCAACGAACTGTCAAAGATATTCATCTCCCTGCCCAAAGGGTCGTTGATTAACGACGATGTCATAGAGCAAAACATCGGCATTAGCAAAGACTACAACATCTTTGAGCTTCAGACAGCCCTTGGACGACGCGATGTGCTGCAATGTAACAAGATTGTCAACTATTTCGCCGCCAACCCCAAAGACAATCCTATACAGGCTATTTTGCCTAACCTGTACAGCTTTTTCATCAAGGTGATGCTCTACCATCAGGAACCTGACAAAAGCAAGGCTGCCGCCCTGCTCAAAGTCAATCCCTTTTTCATGAAAGACTATGAGACGGCAGCACGCAACTATACCCTTGGCAAACTGGCATCATGCATTGGTTATCTGCACGACGCAGACCTGCGTAGCAAAGGTGTCCGCAACAACGGCACCGTCAGTGACGGGGAAATACTGAAAGAACTTGTTTTCAAAATCATTCATTAACAATCCGACATTACATGTCATTGAAAAGACTTCATATTACAATTCCGTTCAACTATAGAGTCGTCCTATGTCTCACCCTGCTGCTTACTCTTTGCGGCAGCCTCTTCTCGCAAAACACCATCAAAGGAGTGCTCATCGACGACGACCAAGGCGAGGCAATCCCCTATGCCCAAGTCTTTCTGGAAGGTACAAACTACTGGAGCACGACAGACCTCAACGGCTATTTCGTGATAAACAAGATTCCTAACGGCACCTACACCCTTAAGGTTCGCTATGTCGGATATCAAGACTACAGCGAAGAAGTCACTCTGAAGCACCAGACCATCACTCGTAATATCAAGCTCAAGACTGTCGCCAAGAGACTTAAAGACGTGGTTATCACTACCAACAAAATTCAAGAGCGTCAGGTGCAGACACAAGTCTCAGTAGAAAAAATCAGTGCGTCGCAAATCCAACAAATGCCGTCCATTGGAGGACAGGCCGACCTGGCACAGTACCTACAGGTGCTCCCCGGCGTCAATTCCACCGGTGACCAAGGTGGACAGTTGTATATCCGCGGCGGCTCCATGATACAGAATCTTACGTTGCTCGACGGAATGGTAGTCTATAATCCTTTCCATTCCATAGGACTCTACTCTATCTTCGAGACGGATGTGATTCTTAACGCCGATGTTTATACAGGCGGCTTCGGTGCCGAATACGGCGGCCGTCTGTCGTCGGTCCTGGACATCACCACACGCGACGGAAACAAAAAACACCATACAGGAAAAATAGGTCTCAACACCTTCGGAGCAAGCCTGATACTGGAAGGACCCCTGAAACGCGAAAAAGGCAACTCCACCGCCACGACGACCTATCTGTTGACAGCCAAGAACTCTTTCCTGTCACGCTCGTCTAAAATAGTTTACCCTTATATCGACGGGGGCCTGCCATTTGACTTTTTTGACATCTACGGAAAGGTCACGATAAACTCGGGACAGGGTAGCAAGATTAATTTCTTCGGTTTCCGGTTCGACGACCAAGTAATCGGCTATCAGGCATTGGCAGACTACCACTGGCTGAACTACGGAGCAGGAAGCTCCTTCTCGCTCATGACGGGCTCTTCGTCGCTTGTCAACGGTACCGTGGCCTACTCAAAATATAATGTCAGCCTGACTGACGAATCCGGCAAGCCCAAATACAGCGGCATTGGAGGCTTCAACTTCTCGTTAGGCATCACCAATATCTATGGCAAGAACAAGTTGAACTACGGTCTCGGCATTGAAGGCTACTCCACTGACTACAAATACATCACCGAATTTGGCAACACACGTAACCAAAACGAGAACACCACCTCTTTCTCCGCCTACGCGACATATCATATCAACGTGAACAAATGGCTGTTAGACCCCGGCATAAGACTAATCTACTATGCCTCGCTGTCAGAAACAAGTTTTGAGCCCCGTTTCTCTGCCAAATATAACGCATCGGACCTGCTGAGATTCAAGATGGCTGTTGGTGTATACAGCCAGATTATGCTTGACGCCCGGTCAGACCACGATATCGTGAATCTGTTCAACGGATTCCTCACAGGTAGCGGCCAACTCGACCTGCCAGATGTCTACAAAGGGGAGCCTGTGACGACATGCGTCCAAAAAGCACAACATATTGTGCTCGGTGTGGAATACGACATGATTGAACACATGACGGCAAATCTGGAGTTCTATTTCAAGAATTTCAGCCAACTGATTGGCATTAACCACAATCAAATATACGATCGAACAGACCCTGCCTATCAAACAGGAGGCATCTTTGAGAAACCCGAATATTACATGACTGACTTTGTCATAGAGCAAGGCTATGCAACCGGTATGGATATCAGTTTTTGCTATGACCTCGAACGACTATATCTGTGGGCCACATACTCTTTGGGATATGTGCAACGTACCGATGAAGTGGAGACTTACAACCCTCACTATGACCGACGTCATACAATAAACCTGCTTGCCACATATGCTTTGGGCGAGGATCGCCAATGGGAACTCAGCGGACGTTGGAGCTTCGGAAGCGGATTCCCATTCACCCGTACGGCAGGTATCTATGAGAACCTCGGCTTAGGCGGCACAATAGGGGGCTCATACATCAATGAAAACGGCAATCTCGAAGTCTATTACGGTGATATCTACGGGGGACGTCTGCCTCTGTATCACCGCCTCGACCTGGCAGCAAAACGCAAATTCTCCCTTGGGAAAAGGAGTCTTCTTGAATTGTCGCTCAGCGTTACCAATGTCTACAACCGCAACAACATGTTCTATTTCGACCGTATTACGGCGAAACGTGTAGACCAACTGCCGATACTTGTCTGTCTCGGTGCCAATCTGAGTTTTTAATCAAGTCTTTTCTGAAAACTATCTTATCGCTGTCCAATCAATAGGGGTTTTGCCCTGTTTGGCCAACAACTCATTTGTCCTTGAGAAATGCTTGCATCCGAAGAAACCCCTGTATGCCGACAATGGCGATGGATGAGGAGCTGTGAGGACATAGTGCTTCCCTTTGTCAACAAACTGCTGCTTATTGATTGCGTAACTACCCCATAGAAGAAAGACAATCCCTGTGCGGCGTTGCGACAGTTCACGAATGGCAGCATCGGTAAACTCTTCCCAACCGTGACGTTGATGAGAGCCAGCCTGATGGGCACGCACCGTCAGAGTGGCGTTGAGAAGCAGCACTCCCTGGTCAGCCCAACCACTAAGGTCTCCGCAGGATAAGGGGATATTACATCCTAAATCACTGTTTATCTCCTTAATAATGTTCACCAATGACGGAGGGACAGCAATACCGGCAGGCACTGAGAAACAGAGGCCGTGAGCCTGACCTGGTTCATGATAAGGATCCTGACCCAAGATAACCACTTTGACTTTGTCGAAAGGAGTATGGTCGAATGCAGCAAAGATGTCCCCTCCCTTTGGATAGCATCTATACTGCTGTCTCTCAGCGACAAGAAAATCCTTTAGTTGCTGGAAATAAGGAGCATCGAACTGAGGCTGCAGGACTTCAAGCCATGAGGGGTCTATCTTTGGAGTCATTTTTTCAACTTTATATTTTGACGAAAACGAAAACCTTTGTTCAACTTTCTGCCTGACCTATGGTCATGGCCTGCGACCGAAGAGGAGCAAACGTTAACGTTAACTGTTTATCTTCTCAATCTTAAATAACCTCATACTTCATACCTCTCACCTCATACCTCACACCTCATACCTCACACCTCACTATAACCTTTACAAAAACGGATTATACTTCTTCTCGTCGCCAATGGTCGACAATTCTCCATGGCCGGGGAGCACCATATAGTTGTCCGGGAGTGTCAAAATCCTTTCTTTCAGTTTCTCTATCAACAAAGGATAGCTGCCACCCGGCAAATCGGTGCGTCCTATACTGCCTTGAAACAACGCATCGCCTGTAATGACAGCCTCTTCGGCAGATATGACATAGCAGAGACTTCCCTCGCAATGACCCGGCACATAACGGCATTCTATCTCAACATCACCACACCGTAGCATGGTACCGTCGTCGGCATGTACAGTCTTGAGGTCGTCCAGTCGGCCTGTGTCGAAACCCATGATGCTGCCGTAAGCTTCAGTCTGACGCAGAAGCTTGATGCCATCGCAATGCATAGTCACAGGCAGATTATAGCGTTCTGACACCTGACGAAGGCCGCACACATGATCGATATGAGCATGTGTCAAAAGCAGCAAAACGGGAGAGAACTGCTTCTGTTCAATAAACTGGAACAGCTGTGCATCCTCGTATGAAGCCTCCATGCCTGGGTCGACAATGGCACACTGCTTTGTAGCCTCGTCATAGACCACATAGCAGTTGACTCCAAAATGGTTGAACGTAAACTGTTTAATCATTGTTTTTGCTTTCAGCTGTTTATCCAACTCTCAACAGCCTCTTTCTGCACAGGTGGTATATCGAGTTTATTCTTCTTGCGTAACCCGTTGAGGTCATTGTAAAGCTTGTTGGGATTGGCCTCTTTTAGTTGGGCTATGGTGTTGATGCCCGCCTTGCGAAGCATTGGCACCCATTCCAATGCAACGCCATGGTTAACAAACTCTTCGTCCGAAGTGACGACAGCTTTCTTCTCGGGTTTCATCTGTGGGAAGAGAAGCACATCCTGGATGCTCTGTTCTCCTGTCATCATCATCACCAAGCGGTCGATACCGATGCCCATGCCTGATGTCGGAGGCATGCCGAATTCGAGGGCACGGACAAAGTCCATATCGATAAACATTGCCTCGTCATCGCCTTTCTCGCTTAGTTTCAGCTGCTCCTGGAAGCGGCCAAGCTGGTCTATGGGGTCGTTTAACTCGCTGTATGCGTTGGCCAACTCTTTACCGTTAACGAAAAGTTCGAAACGCTCTGTGAGGTTAGGATTGTCGCGGTGACGCTTGCAGAGCGGCGACATCTCGATAGGATAGTCGGTGACGAAAGTGGGCTGTATGAGAGTATGCTCGCATTTCTCGCCGAAGATGGCATCAATGAGCTTGCCCTTACCCATGGTCTCGTCTGTCTCAACACCAAGCTGTTTGCAGGCCTCGCGAAGCTGAGTTTCGTCCATATTGGCCACATCGTATCCTGTCATCTCTTTTATGAGCTCGCACATCGGTGCACGACGATAAGGAGGCTTGAAATCAATCTCGTTGCCCCAGACATTGACCTTTGTGGTGCCATGCAGCGTGTTGGCGATACGCTCAAGCATGGTCTCCACGAACTTCATCATCCAGTTGTAGTCCTTGTAGGCGACATAAATCTCCATGCAGGTGAACTCAGGATTATGGGTACGGTCCATACCCTCATTGCGGAAATTGCGGCTAAACTCATAAACTCCAGCGAAACCACCGACAATAAGACGTTTGAGGTAAAGCTCATTGGCAATACGCAGATACAAATCTATGTCAAGGGCATTATGGTGAGTGATAAACGGACGAGCCGCAGCGCCACCAGGGATACTCTGAAGGACAGGAGTGTCAACCTCAAGATAGCCCTGCTCGTTGAAATAGTTACGCATTGTATTGACTATCAATGTGCGTTTTACGAATGTATCACGTACATGCGGATTGACGATAAGGTCGACATAACGCATACGATAACGCTGTTCCGGGTCGCTGAAAGCATCATATACAACGCCATCTTTCTCTTTTACTATAGGCAAAGGACGCAGCGATTTGCTGAGCACAGTGAGAGACTTGACATGTATTGACGTCTCTCCCATCTGTGTGACAAATACATAACCCTTGACACCGATAATATCACCGATATCCAAAAGACGTTTGAAGACAGTATTATACAATGTTTTATCCTCGTCAGGGCAAATCTCGTCACGCTTGATATAAAGCTGGATTCGGCCATAGGAATCCTGCAGCTCCACAAAAGAAGCAGCTCCCATGATACGACGGCTCATAATACGCCCGGCAATGCTGATGTCTTGAAACTTGGTATTGTCTTTAGGATACTCTGCAAGAATCTCATCCGATTTCGCATTCACTTCATAAAGTGCAGCGGGATAAGGGTTAATACCGAGTTTTTTCAGCTCGTTCAACGAGTTTCTACGTATTTGTTCTTGTTCACTCAACTCTGCCATAATATAATAGATGTTTAATTATCAAACAATAAAAGAATCTTCACGGCACTCATTCGCACAAATGCCAAAATGCAAAGTTACAGATTTTTAGTGGAACAGGAAAATATTTTTTTCAAGTACCAACTACAGCATGGCAGTGACTGCCTTGTCGAAAGTGTCGCCTTCAAGGAATGTGACAGAGATTGGGATATAGTATACCACTGACTGAATGTCGGGGAGCGAAAGGTTCTGCAGACGCATAGCGTCTTTCTCTGTTGTCACGATGGCTTTCGACTGGCTCTTTATAGCCTGAAAGGCATGTGCTATCTGCCGGCAGTCGCTTTCTGTGAAACGATGATGGTCGGGGAAACGCAAATGTTTCACGGTGCAACGCTTCTCGAGGTGGTGTTTCAGAGGTTCGGGATGAGCTATTCCTGTGACCAACAACAGGTCACGGCAATTATATATGTCAAGCTCCGACTGTTGACTGTCGGGGAAAAGCGGCTTGGGCGACAGATACTCTATTTGCGAGAAAAAGAGCTTCTGATTTGGTTGCAGTCTCAGTTTCTCTCGATACTCGTCACGTCTTCTCTTGCTCAGCGACGGAGGGCACTTGGTCACAACAACAATGTCGGCACGTCGGCTGCCTGAACGGAATTCACGCAGATTGCCAAAAGGGAGTATGTGATCAAGGAAATAAGGGTCTCTGTATTCGGTGAGCAGTATCAGGATGTCGGGGCGTACACGACGATGCTGGTATATGTCGTCAAGCAGGACAATTTCAGGAGGACTTGGCAGCAGCGACAGCCTTCTCAGCCCTTCGACACGATTCTCGCTGACAGCAACGGTTATGTCGGGGAACTTGCGTGCTATCATGGCTGGCTCGTCACCGATTCGTCTTGATTCCTGAGCATCGCTCCCGGCTGTGCCAGCAAGGACAAACCCTTTGGTTTTGCGTCCATAACCTCGACTGAGGAAAGCAATGTCGAGTGTTGATTTAATTATGAGGCTGATAAGATATTCTGTGTGGGGTGTCTTACCGGTCCCACCAATACGCAGGTTGCCCACCCCTATGGTTTTGGGTCCTGAATCATGACTGCTGGATTTCGGGACATGGCTGTCGAAATAGCAGTTACGCAACGCCACCCCGACAGCGTACCACACGGTCAAGGGGAACAACAGGATGGCGATTATAAGCTGAATGGCTCTCAATTTATTACATCAGGATAGATTAGATATTTCTTTCTAATTTCTTTGAACTGCGACAGTTGAGGTTCCCATGACGCACGGATTTCAGCTTCGCTGAGACCTTGCTGCAGTTGCTTCCGTAAGTTATCGGTACCTGCCAATAATTCAAAGAAATTGCTCTTCAAGAAAAAAGTGTCGTGCGGAGTGTGACTGAACATCCATAAGAGGTATGTCAAGTCAAATTTGGCCGGAACAGTGTTTTTTGACAGATCCAATCCTCTACAACTCTGTCCCTTGAAAAGGGGGTTCTCGCTTACACCCTTGATAGGCATAGGTGTGAATGTAATGTGCTGTCCTGGCTCTTCACCCCTTTGAGACTCCATATAAGTGGTTTTGTAGTCAGGACTTCCTATTATCTCAAAAGGACAGTCTGTACCGCGTCCCACACTTATATTGGTGCCCTCGAAAAGGCATAACGAGGGATACAGTGCGATGGCCTGGGCCGTCTTCAGGTTCGGCGACGGAGGGACTCTGAGAGGATAGATGCTGTCGCGACGGTAATTGACCATCTGTACGACTTCAAGCTGGCACTGTACACCGTTTTTCAACCAATGCTCGCCGTTTATCATACGTGCATATTCACCTATCGTCATACCATAGACAATGGGTACAGGATGCATCCCTACAAAGGAACGATATTTTGGTTCACGGACAGGGCCGTCGACATAGTGCGCGTTGGGATTGGGGCGGTCGAGGACGATACAGGAGATGCCTCGCTCGGCACAGGCCTCCATAACATAATGAAGTGTGGAAATATAGGTATAGAAGCGGCATCCCACATCCTGAAGGTCAAAAATGACAGCGTCGATATCCTTCATCTGCTCAGGGGTCGGTTTCTTGTTGCTGCCATAAAGTGATATGATAGGCAGACCTGTCTTGGAATCGGTGCCGTTTTTGATGGTGGCTCCTGCCTCGGCATTGCCTCGGAAACCATGCTCAGGACAGAATATCTTGGTGACTTTCATACCCTTGGCAAGCAGTGCATCCACAAGGTGAATGTCGCCAACCAAGGAACTCTGGTTGGCCACCACTGCCAACCGTTTACCGCAGATAGCGAAGTCGCCGCTGTTGAGTAAAGTAGTATCTGAAAGCAACACTTCTGCACCTACATATAGAGACTGTTCCTGTTGATTGACTGACGGTTGAGCATGAGCACATGAAACCAGTTGCGAAATAATCGCAACAAAAAGAACCACGCTATGTATCGGCCACTTCAAAATTCAAGTTTTATCTGTTGATTCGAATAAAGTATGAGGTGTGAGGTATGAGGTTTTTTAAGGTTGAGAGGAAAAAAGGTTTTCTTCGAAAACCTTTTTTCATACTCCCGTATGTCCGAATCCTCCTGTGCCGCGTTCCGTATCGGAAATCTCACTGACCTCTATAATATCTGCCTGTTCATGGCGGGCAATCACCATTTGTGCGATACGTTCACCGTCGGTGACGACGAACTCTTCCTGTGACAGATTGATGAGAATTACACATATCTCGCCACGATAGTCAGCATCAATAGTCCCTGGTGAATTGAGAACGGTAATTCCTTTCTTGATAGCCAATCCGCTACGGGGACGCACCTGAGCCTCATAACCGGCAGGCAGTTCCATAAAGAGTCCCGTCTTCACGAGACCTCGCTCCATAGGTTTCAGCACGATTGGACCGTCAGGAAGATAGGCACGAAGATCCATACCTGCCGACTGGCTCGTCTCGTATTGAGGAAGCGGATGATGGGAACGGTTTATTATCTTTATCTCCATATCGTTTGATTTGTCTACTTGTTTTACAAGACAGTGATTCTGTGGAAAGATTATTCTTCCTCTTTGTTACGTTTTGACAGCACCTCGTCAATCATTCCATACTGAAGAGCCTCTTCTGCCGTGAACCAATGGTCGCGGTCGCTGTCTTTCTCCACCTGTTCAAAAGCCTGTCCGCTATGTTTTGCTATGATTTCATAGAGTTCCTTCTTGAGTTTCTGAATCTCGCGGACAGTGATTTCCATATCTGTAGCCTGACCTTCAGCACCACCCATAGGCTGGTGAATCATGACACGGCTATGAGGCAATGCGCTGCGCATCCCTTTCTCACCTGCACAAAGAATGACAGAAGCCATTGATGCAGCAAGGCCTGTACAGATTGTCGCGACCTTGGGTTGAATAAGCTGCATGGTATCATAAATACCAAGACCGGCATAAACAGCGCCTCCCGGAGAATTAAGATATATCTGTATATCTTTCTGGTTGTCTACCGATTCAAGGAAAAGAAGCTGAGCCTGGATTACGTTGGCAGTATAGTCGTCGATGGCAGTGCCGAGGAAGATGATGCGGTCCATCATCAAACGCGAAAAGACATCCATCTGTGTCATATTGAGTTGGCGTTCCTCGATAATATAGGGAGTCAACGAGTCGGTAACTATAGAGCCTGCCAAGGGGTTGTTGTTAATGGCAGAAATGTACTTTGAATAGGTTGTACTGCTGATGCCACGATGGCGTGTGGCAAATTTCTCAAATTCGTTCATATTATTATTTATTTTATCTCAGATTAATAGATTCGGACGACGTTGTTTTGTACGTTCAACAGCCTGCTCGTAGCGCCATTGTGCAATCTTTGCGTGGTTTCCGCTGAGAAGCACTTCCGGCACTTTCCATCCTCGAAAATCAGGCGGTCTTGTATACTCAGGAGGAGCGACAAGGCCATCCTGAAACGAATCTTCAAGGGCCGACTGCTCGTCCCCTATCACTCCAGGTATGAGACGGATAACCGCATCGCAGATAACCGCAGCGGCAAGTTCCCCACCTGTAAGGACATAGTCGCCTATTGATATCTCACGTGTGATGAAATGCTCCCTCAGACGCTCGTCGACACCTTTGTAGTGGCCGCAGAGGACCATGATATTTTTCTTCAGAGAGAGGCTGTTTGCCATAGGCTGCGAGAACATCTCGCCGTCGGGGGCGGTATATATGATGTCGTCATATTCACGTTCTGCCTGCAGAGCCTCGATACAGTTGGCCAAAGGTTCTATAGCCATAACCATTCCTGCACTGCCTCCGTAAGGATAGTCGTCGACACTACCATAACGACTTAAAGAATAATCATGTAAATTATGGAAGACAATCTCGACAAGACCTTTCTTCTGCGCACGGCTTAAGATGGACTCTTCAAAGAACATCGACATCATGTTCGGGAACAATGTCAAGATATCTATTCTCATTAAATTTTATTGTTGAAAGTATTATCTGACTCTTATACGACGTCCAATACGCAAGGTACTGTTCTCTTTCAAGCCGTTGAGCTGACATAGTTTCTTCACTGTGGTGTGGTGCCGTTGAGCTATCTTGCCGAGAGTATCGCCTTTCTTGATAGTATAGTATTGAGCTGCAGGTTTTGCAGGCTTCTTGGGAGGCGGCGTTGGACGTGTGGTGGCTGTACGAGGCTGTGTCTGCGCCACTGTTGCCGGTGTGTTGGCGGCACTGCCGGCATGACGATTGACACGGCGCAACTCGGCCAAATCCGGTGAGGAATGGCTACTCCCAACCTTACGGAAATAGGCAGGAGTAAGGACAATATCGTCGGAATAGAGCCTGTGATTGACACAATCGATAAGATACTCCGGATTAATGGCCTTGCCCATATAACGGACCTCGAAATGCAGATGACTTCCATACGAACGGCCGGTATTGCCACATAAGCCAAGGACCTGGCCGGCACGGACAGTGTCCCCGGAATTGACATCGCGCACGGACATATGAGCGTAGTATGTCTCGAGACCATTGAAGTGACGAACAACCACGAGGTTGCCGTAAGAACTGTTGAATTTCGAGAGACGCACTATACCATCGAAGGCAGAGAATATTGGTTCTCCCGTCGGCATCGCCAAGTCAACGCCGTAGTGCCAACGACGTTTGCGGGCACCAAAATGAGACGACAGACGTGCATGACTTGGTGTCGGGAAACAGAATTTACGACCTCTCGAAGCATCCGTAAGATGTATCAAAATAGAATCAGGTGTTTCATTTGCCGAACAATAATGAATCACTTCGTTATCCATACTTGCATAGAGGATATCGAACTCGCTGTCCACACCTTCGCTCGTCTGGTCGGGGCGGAAAGTACGCGGTGTTTGAGGACGGTCATCATTCTGAGGTCTGGCAATCATTGGAGTGCTTGGCGATGGAGAGGCCGGCTCTGCGGGAGCATTACGCTGGTCAATAACAGCTCCTTGGTAATCATCATCCTGATCTAAATAAATAACATCCAATTGATTCTGATTCACGACTGGTCTATCCTTGTTACTCTGGCCAAAAACAAGCTGAGGGGCACCTATTGAAAAGAAGAGAACCGATATGTATAAGAAATGTCTTTTTATCATCTTATTCTATAATTAGTAGTATGAAAAGTAGAAAATGCAAAAATACGAAAAAAAAACATTCCTACAAAACCGAATTTATTGTTTGTTGGAGATTAGTACTTTATGCCAACTCAAGCTTTCACAGTAAAACAATCATAGAAGTCATTCAAAAAAAAGTAATACAAAAAGAACAGGTGATTATATAAACCGCCTGTTCTTATGTAATAATCCGTCTCGTCACAGAGACGCTGAACGACACTTATCAAGCCTTTCCCTGCGGAACCATTATGTCGTAAGGAATGGCATCATGCGAATTACGGGGCTCTTCTATTGTCCCGAAGAGTTCCTCGTACTTGCTCACATTGCCGTTCAGAGCCATCAGAAGCCTTTTGGCATGGATGGGAGGCATGATGATTCGCTGGCGAATGGTCGCACCGTCTTTACCCGGCAGAGCCTGTGCAAAATCAATAATGAACTCCGCAGGCGAATGAGTGATAACAGCCAGATTACTATAGGTACCTTCCGCCACTTCGTCGCTGATGGTAAGATTGAGATTGTTTTTGTTTTCTTGTGCCATATTCAAAATAAAAAAAGGAGTCCCAAAGACAGTCGTCTGAAGGACTCCATTGATTATTACTTCAAGTTTTTCTTGTCACCTACGACAAGATCTTGGTATTCGCGCAAACCTGTACCAGCAGGGATAAGGTGTCCCACGATGACATTTTCCTTCATGCCTTCGAGGAAATCCTGTTTGGCATTGATGGCAGCCTCGGTGAGAACCTTGGTTGTCTCCTGGAATGAAGCAGCGCTGATGAAACTCTTAGTCTGCAACGAAGCACGTGTAATACCTTGCAAAATCTGTTTTGCGGTGGCTGGCTTGGCTTCGCGTACAGTGACAAGCTTTTTATCCTGACGACGGAGATAAGAGTTCTCGTCGCGGAGCTTACGAGCGGTGATAATCTGACCATTCTCGAGAGTCTCACTGTCACCCTTGTCTTCAACGACCTTCATGCCGAAGATTTCATCGTTGGTCTCGTGGAAGTCAATCTTGTTGACAAGTTCGCCTTCAAGGAATCTGGTATCGCCCGGATCCTCGATTTCGACCTTGCGCATCATCTGACGCACGATAACCTCGAAATGCTTGTCGTTGATTTTCACACCCTGGAGACGATAGACCTCCTGAACCTCATTCACGATATACTCCTGAACTTTCATAGGACCCTTGACTGCCAAGATGTCGGCAGGAGTCACAGCACCCTCGGAGAGAGGCGTACCGGCCTTGACGTAGTCTTGGTCTTGTGCAAGAATCTGTTTGCTCGTACTGATGAGGTAGCTGCGCTGCTCACCAGTCTTGGAGGTAATAGTGATTTCACGGTTGTTACGTTTAAGCTTCTTGGCGATAGAAACGATACCGTCGATTTCAGCGACCACGGCAGGATCGGACGGGTTACGAGCCTCAAAGAGCTCTGTGACACGCGGCAGACCACCGGTGATATCGCCTGCTTTGCCGAAGCTACGCGGAATCTTGACCATAATGTCACCAGCACGCAGCTGCTGTCCATTGTCGACACCGATATGGGCTCCAACAGGCAAGTCGTATACCTTGAGGATATTACCCTCGTCGTCAACAATATTCAGGGTCGGGTTCTTTGTACGCTGACGCGACTCGATGATGACCTTGTCCTGAAGACCCGTCTGAGAATCGCTCTCGACACGATAGGTGACGTTCTCGATAACGTTCTCGAAACTAACCTTACCGTCGACTTCGGAGATAATAACCACGTTGTAGGGATCCCACTCAGCAATAAGGTCGCCACGCTTGACAGTCTCGCCTGCAAGCTTGAACAACTTGGCGCCGTAAGGCAACAGTGCTGAGAAAAGGGTGACATCTGTCTTGACGTCGACAATACGCATTTCTGCCGAACGGCCCATGACAATATTGTAACTCTCTCCCGAAGCGTCGGTATATGGGATTGAACGGAGCTCATCGATTTCGAGACGACCCTCGTTGCGTGCTTCAATGCTTGATGTGGTACCGATATTGCCACCGGCAACACCACCGACGTGGAATGTACGGAGGGTCAGCTGTGTACCCGGCTCACCGATAGCTTGTGCGGCAATAACACCGACAGCCTCGCCTTTCTGGACCATCTTGCCAGTGGCAAGGTTACGGCCGTAGCACTTGGCACAAACGCCGTGTTTTGCCTCGCAGGTGAGTACCGAACGGATTTCGACCTCTTCGATGTGGGCATCTTCAATCTTCTTGCAGATATCCTCAGTCAGCTCCTCACCAGCGGCAACGATAAGTTCGTCTGTCTCCGGATGATAGATATCGTGAACCGATGTACGGCCAAGAATCTTCTCGCTGAGGCTCTGGACGATATCCTCACCTTTCTTAAGAGCCGTCGTGGGCAATCCACGCAGAGTTCCGCAGTCTTCCTCGGTGATGATGACATCGTGTGCCACGTCGACCAAACGACGGGTAAGATAACCGGCATCGGCAGTCTTCAAAGCGGTATCTGCCAAACCCTTACGGGCACCGTGGGTAGAGATAAAGTACTCAAGCACCGAAAGACCTTCCTTGAAGTTGGAGATAATCGGGTTCTCGATAATCTCGTTACCTGCAGCACCTGCCTTCTGAGGCTTGGCCATAAGGCCACGCATACCTGACAGCTGACGGATCTGCTCCTTGCTACCACGGGCACCAGAATCGTACATCATATAGATAGGATTGAAGCCCTGGTTGTCAGCCTTGAGACGTTTCATCAGCGTTTCGGTAAGCTGATTGTTGGTATTTGTCCAAATATCGATAACGTGGTTGTAACGTTCGTTATTGGTGATAAGACCCATTGCATACTGAGCCATAACCTCCTCAACCTCCTCATTGGCATGGTTGATCATCTGCTCTTTCTCGACGGGGATGATGACATCGCCAAGATTGAACGACAGACCTCCCTTGAAAGCCATACGATAACCCATTGACTTGATATCGTCGAGGAAATTGGCTGTGACAGCATTGCCGCAGACAGTGAAAAGGTCTCCGATGATATCACGCAGGCTCTTCTTGCCCATCACTTGGTTGATATAACCATAGGTGTGGGGAACGACCTGGTTGAAAATCACGCGACCCACAGTGGTACGCAGACGGTCTGTCTTGATATAATGGCCATTGGCGTCAACGACAGGATACCCCTCTTTGTCGCGCAGCACCTCAAACTCGGTACGGCAACGTTGTTCACGCTCGGCATCATTCTCACAATCACGGTCGGTGAGGATTTTTCCATCGCGGTCTTTGATAACCTCCAAGAAAGAACGGTCGGTATGTACGAATGAATACTCGTCCTCGCCCTTGAAATCATTAAGGCGTACAGAGATACATGCATTCAAAGAAACTCTCTTCTCGTTGTAAGCGATAATAACCTCTTCAGGTGAATAGAAACGCTGACCTTCGCCCTTGACGACCTCCGTCTCGGTGGTACGGCGTGGTTTGGTCATGTAGTACAGACCAAGCACCATGTCCTGCGACGGCACAGTGATAGGAGCACCGTTGGCAGGATTGAGGATATTGTGGGTCGACAACATCAGGAGCTGAGCCTCCAGGATGGCGGCGTTGCCAAGCGGAACGTGGACAGCCATCTGGTCACCATCGAAGTCGGCATTGAAACCGGTACATACCAGAGGATGCAGACGGATAGCCTTGCCTTCAACCAACTTGGGCTGGAATGCCTGAATACCAAGACGGTGAAGCGTAGGAGCACGGTTCAGCATGATAGGATGAC